>SKSA01000291.1 GCA_007118195.1 Anaerobacillus sp.
ACATGATGTGATTGAGGTCAGTTGCTTCACAGCGAAGAGAAGGAAAGCGCCCGTCTTTTACATATTAGAGAGAAAAGGTGAACATAAAAAATGGAAGTTAAAGATTTTGATTTTTATTTACCGGAAGAGCTTATTGCCCAAACGCCACTAAAGGATCGAACAGCATCAAGATTAATGGTGTTAGATCCAAAAACAGGTGAAATTAAACACCGGAAGTTTGCAGATGTTACAGATTTTTTAAACGAAGGTGATTGTCTTGTCTTAAATGATACTCGTGTTTTACCAGCACGATTATATGGGACGAAAGTAGATACTGGGGCGAATATCGAATTTTTGTTGCTTAAACAAGTAGATGGCGATCAATGGGAGACATTAGTGAAGCCCGCAAAACGAGTAAAGAAAGGGACCGTTGTCACATTTGGAGATGGGCGCCTCAAAGGTATTTGTAAAGAAGAACTAGATCACGGTGGGCGGATCGTTGAATTTCAATATGAAGGAATTTTTCATGAAATATTAGACTCTCTTGGTGAAATGCCGTTACCACCTTACATAACTGAGCAGTTAGAAGATAAGGAACGATATCAAACCGTGTTTGCTAAACATCGTGGTTCAGCTGCAGCTCCTACAGCAGGTTTGCATTTTACAGAAGAACTTTTAGAGGAAATCAAAGCTAAAGGAGTTCAGATCGTATACATTACGTTACATGTAGGATTGGGAACGTTTCGCCCTGTAAGTGTAGACTCGATTGAAGATCATGAAATGCATGCCGAATTTTACCAAATGACAGCTGAGGTCGCAGAAGTTTTAAATGATACAAAGCAAAGGGGTCAAAAAATCATTACAGTAGGAACGACATCTACGAGAACGTTAGAAACAATTGCCCAAGAAAATGATGGCGTGTTTCGTGAAAGTTCAGGATGGACAAGTATTTTTATTTATCCAGGTTATGAATATAGAGGAATAGATGGTTTAATCACTAACTTTCATCTTCCGAAATCAACACTAATCATGCTTGTAAGTGCATTGGCTAGTAGAGAGTATACACTGAATGCTTATAAAGAAGCAGTAAACAACAAATACCGCTTTTTTAGCTTTGGTGATGCGATGTTAATTATAGAAGGGAGCAATAAATAGATGGTAGCGATTCGCTATGAACATATAAAAACGTGTCGCCAGTCTGGAGCTCGTTTAGGTAAAGTTCATACTCCACATGGAACATTTGAAACACCCATTTTTATGCCAGTAGGTACATTAGCTACGGTTAAAACGATGAGTCCGGAAGAATTGAAAGAAATCGGCTCACAAATTATTTTAAGTAATACGTATCACCTTTGGCTAAGACCTGGGCATGACATTGTTAAAGAGGCTGGTGGACTTCATAAATTTATGAATTGGGACCGTCCAATTTTAACGGATTCAGGTGGCTTTCAAGTGTTTAGTTTAAGTGCACTTCGTAAGATTGAGGAAGAAGGAGTACATTTTAGAAACCACCTAAGCGGTGAAAAACTATTTTTAAGTCCTGAAGGGGCTATGGAGATTCAAAATGCATTAGGTTCAGACATTATGATGGCTTTTGATGAATGTCCACCATATCCTGCCACTTATGAATATATGCTAAAATCTGTCGAGCGCACAAGTCGTTGGGCCGAGCGCTGTCTAGAAGGGCATAAGCGTCCAGAGAGCCAAGGTTTATTTGGAATTGTTCAAGGTGGAGAATACGAAGATTTGCGTAAAAAAAGTGCTGAAGACTTAGTTTCGTTAGACTTTCCAGGGTACGCTGTTGGTGGTTTATCAGTAGGTGAACCGAAAGATGTGATGAACCGTGTTCTTGAATTTACGACGCCACATTTACCTCACGATAAACCGCGTTATTTAATGGGCGTCGGTTCTCCTGATGCTTTGATTGATGGTACAATTCGTGGTATAGATATGTTCGACTGTGTACTTCCAACGAGAATTGCCCGAAACGGGACGTGTATGACTAGCACTGGTAGACTCGTTGTTAGAAATGCCAAGTATGCAAAAGATTATCGTCCTTTAGATGAAAATTGTGATTGTCACGTATGTAAAAATTATACAAGGGCTTATATTCGGCATCTCGTTAAATGTGACGAAACATTCGGATTTCGATTAACCTCTTATCATAATCTTTATTTCTTGTTAAAATTAATGGAGCAAGTCCGAGAAGCTATTCGCCAAGATCGCCTTCTAGACTTTAAAGAAGAGTTTTTTGAAATGTATGTATTGAATAAACCAAATGCAAAAAACTTTTAATTTTGGTAAGAAAAGTGATAAGGTTAGAACAGGTTTTTATGCTATAATGAAATTTAGCATTGCTATGAGAGTATAGTTTTAGAAAGGGGTGAAAACAAAGATGGATATGTTTATGACGATTTTACCATTGTTATTTATGTTCGCTATTTTTTACTTTCTCTTAATCCGTCCGCAGCAAAAGCGTCAAAAGAAAGTGCAAGAGATGCACGCTGCGCTTAAAAAAGGAGATAAGGTTATTACAATCGGTGGCTTACATGCTACGATTGATGCGATTGACGAAGATACAGTTATTTTATTAGTTACTGATAATAAAAAACTGACGTATGATCGTAACGCTGTACGTGAAGTGGTAAATCCAGACTAATGTACATACACAAAAAATGAAAGGGCCTTATAACGGAGGCCCTTTCATTTTTTTTGCAATGTATAATTTAATGATTAACCAAACGTTCGAAGATAAGCTAAGTAAGAAATTATAAATTTTGAATTTTAAATTAAACCATACGACTATTCCTTACCACATTGACACCTAAAATTCCCCCAATAATAGCTGCAAGGATAAACCCAGCGTGGAATAAATATTGTTCTAAAGAGAAAGTTGAGTTATAACCTAAAAACTGGACGACAAAGACGACTAAAGAATATAATACTCCTGTTCCAGCTCCAACAAGCCATCCCTTTTGCTTAGATTTACCACCTGATACAAAGCCGCCAACTAACACCGCTACAAACGTTAATACGATAATAATCCAAGTGAATGATGACTCAGTAAGAGATGTAAAGCGTAGCAATAAAGAGATAATAAAACTTATGGAAAGAATGATCACGAGTATTGTGATAAGTCCATAAATCATAGATAAAAATATACCACGATTTTCCACCTTGTTTCCCCCTTTCAAAAAGTCCTGTTTTTTCGCCTACTAAAGCTTATTCACACTTGTACAAAAATAGAATTAAATTTTGAATTGAGTTTTGAGTTTTGAGTTTTGAGTTTTGAGTTTTGAGTTTTGAGTTTTGAGTTTTGAGTTTTGAGTTTTGAGTTTTGAGTTTTGAGTTTTGAGTTTTGAGTTTTGAGTTTTGAGTAAATTTGTGAAGAGTTGAACTTATGGGGCATGTGATTACTTTGACTTGAAGTTTTTCAACTAAATGAAAAGAAATTCTAATTAAGACAAACCTTTCATACAATGTACAAATGGACAAGATTTTGAAAGGGGATTGAGATGGAGTTAACCTTCGCCTTTATCATTTTTATCATAAGTTATATCTTAATTATTTCTGAAAAATTAAATCGAGCGTTAGTCGCATGCTTTGGTGGCGTTTTAATGCTTTTTTTTGGCGTATTAGATTTAAATTCAGCTTTTATAAATCATATTGATTGGCATACGATAACACTTTTGCTTTCAATGATGATCCTAGTTGTTATTACGAGTAAAAGTGGTTTTTTTGAGTACATTGCGATCATTCTAGCTAAACAAGTAAAAGGAAAGCCAATCCCACTTTTAATTGTGGTTTCTTTATTGACAGGTATCGGCTCGGCTTTTTTAAATAATGTCACAACGGTATTGCTTATCGTACCGATTGTTCTTACGCTTACTAAGCTTTTGAATATATCTGCCGTTCCTTATTTGTTAGTTACGATTTTGGCGTCTAATATTGGTGGTACAGCGACCTTAATTGGTGATCCGCCAAACTTAATGATCGGTCAAGCGGTTGAACATTTAAACTTTAATGCTTTTTTAATTCATCTCGGACCTGTAGTTATCATTATTTTTGCGGTCGTAATTGCAGGGATGTCTCGTTACTATGGGCCTAAACTTCAAGTAACGAAAGAAAACCGTAAGAAATTGATAAATGTACGAGCGAGGCATTATTTAAAAAATAAGTCTTTGTTATTTAAGTCTCTGTTTGTTCTGTTCTTAACGACCTTTGGTTTTATTATTCAACCCTTATTAAAGGTTGAGTTAACAAGTGTTGCGATGGCAGGGGCATTACTTTTACTACTTCTTACTCATGGCCAGCAGCAAGTTGAGGAAGTGTTCAAATCAGTTGAGTGGGTGACGATTTTCTTTTTTGTAGGACTGTTTATGCTTGTAGGAGGGTTAAAGGAAGTTGGGATTATTGACGAGATTGCAAAGTCGATTATTTATTATACTGAGGGAGATTTACCGAAAACAGCAATGCTTATCTTATGGGCATCAGGAATTTTATCAGGGTTTGTAGATAATATCCCGTTCGTAGCCGCAATGATACCAGTTATATTAGAGTTTGAAAACTATGGGATGACTAATTTAGATCCGCTATGGTGGGCATTAGCATTAGGGGCATGTTTAGGTGGAAATGCAACATTAATTGGAGCAACTTCGAATGTCATTGTTGCAGGTCTCGCAGCAAGAGCGAATCAAGGATTTAGCTACATCGAGTTTTTAAAAGTTGGTGCACCAGTGGCGCTAGTATCCTTTATAATCTCAAGCATTTACATTTACTTTAGATATTTGATTTACTTTCAATAAAAAATCCGGGAAACCGGCTTTTTTTATTTGGAAATTTTCATACTAAAATTTAATTACCATTTTCTTTAACCAATTTTCTTCCGTCTTCTTGGTCAAACTAAATATTAACAATACATGAACGATGTCGATTTTAGCTTTGTCGTTATGAAGGGAGGCGATAAAAATTGGACTATTCGACCATCATTTTAAGAACTCTGCTCATATACTTTATAATTTTAGTGATATTACGATTTATGGGAAAACGAGAAATTGGTCAGTTGTCTGTTTTAGATTTCGTCGTTTCCATTATGATTGCTGAATTAGCAGTAATATCGATTGAAAATATACGAGTTCCAATGATGCACACGATCGTCCCAATCATTGTTTTATCAATCATCCAAATTACTTTAGCATTTGTTTCTTTAAAAAGTGAAAGCTTAAGAAAAATGATTGATGGAAAACCATCTATTTTAATTAACAAAGGGAAAATTGATGAGGAAGAAATGCGCAAGCAACGTTATAATTTTGATGATTTAATGGTCCAACTTAGACAAAGTAAAATTAGAAATGTAGCTGATGTCGAATTTGCGATTTTAGAGCCTTCTGGAAAGTTGTCGGTGATTGAAAAAACAGAAAGAGAAAAACAGTACCCTAACTATGCAGAAAAAGTGCATTTGCCACTTCCGTTAGTATTGGATGGTAAAGTTCAAGAAGATCATTTAGAAAGGATCGGGAAAACGCCACTCTGGCTAAGACAAGAGCTTAGAAAGCTTGGTTATAAAGATTTAAAAAAAATTTCATATTGTTCGTTAAAGGACAATCAAACATTTTTTGTTGATTTAAAAGATGAAAAATAATGTAGGGCACCGTAGAAATTTTGGCGCCCTACATCATTTTTATTTGGCGATAATAAATTGCGATAACCAGTTTCCGACAACCGGGACGCGTCGCATTTCCTCTTTTTTAATGAGTCCTAAAATCATTAATAAAAATACATACGTACTTCCGATAACGCAAATTGAAAGCAATGTTTTCCAAAGGAGACTGAAATTTAAAAATGCGTGATTGTATATAATTACAGCTAGCCAACCGCTAAATAAAATACAAATAATTGCTTTTAAAACTTCTCTAACATGTAAAGTAAAAGAAATTGTTTTTACTAACGTAGCAAAATGGAGCAGTGTTACGAGCATAAAGCCTGCAACGATGGCTAAAGCTGCTCCCATAATTCCTAACTCTGGTCTTGAAGCTAAAACGAATACAGCAGCTATTTTAACGATTGCTCCAATTAAACTGTTCATCATCGCTGCTTTTGCTAAATTTAAAGCTTGCAATGCAGCTTGAAGCGGTCCTTGGAAATATAAAAAGATGCTAAAAGGGGCCATTATTTTTAAGTAAGTAGCTACTGTGGGCGCATCATACATGAGGTCCATAATTGGAACTGCATATACATAAAGAATGACGCAAGAGATCCCTCCAGAAACCATTGCTAAACGTAAAGCTTGAGAAAGGCGGTGATGGATCATACTGTAATGACGGTTAGCTGCCGCTTCACTAATTGCGGGTACAAGTGATACCGATAGAGAATAAGTGATAAATGTTGGTAAAAATAATAATGGGATGGCAAAACCTGCTAATTCTCCGTATTGTTTCGTGGCAATGACAGTAGTGACACCGGCGATAGCTAAACTTTGAGAAACGACGATCGGTTCAAAGAAAAATGAGACAGATCCTATTAATCTACTTCCTGTCGTAGGTAGTGCAACGGCCATTAATTGATGAAAAGTTGTTTTCCCTTCTTTTAATGATCCAAAAAAGTTTCGACGAACTTTAATCCGTTTTTTCATCTTAAACATTGTCACCATATAACATAAAGAAGCAAGTTCCCCAATAACAACTGAGATCATCGCGCCAGCTGCTGCATATTCAACGCCATAAGGTAAAAAGGCACTTGTTAATAGAGCAACGAGAGTAATACGAACGACTTGCTCAATTACTTGAGAGTATGCAGAAGGTTTCATATTTTGTCTTCCTTGAAAATATCCACGTAGTACTGAAGAAAGGGCGACAATTGGAACAATTGGTGAAATTGCTACTAATGGAAAAAATGCCCTTGCATCTGTTAAAAAATATTTTGCTATAATGGGTGCAAAGACTATCATTCCGAAAGTAAATATAATACTTAATGTTCCGGTAGTGGCAAGTGAAACGACGAGTATTTGTTTAATTTTTTTTCTGTTATTGACGGCCTCAGCTTCAGCTACAAGCT
This sequence comes from Anaerobacillus sp., assembly GCA_007118195.1. Taxonomy (GTDB): domain Bacteria; phylum Bacillota; class Bacilli; order Bacillales; family Anaerobacillaceae; genus Anaerobacillus. Next base: position 7,033 of record SKSA01000291.1, read on the forward strand.
TAGAGATTGCTACTGGTAATCCAATTTGGGTAATTGTAATAACGAGTAACAATGTTGGAACAGCCATCATATATAACCCGACACCTTCAGCACCCATGATCCTTGCAACAACTATTTTATTAACAAATCCTAAGATTTTAGTAATGAATCCGGCTAAAATTAAAATAAATGCACCTTGCAAGAAGCTTTGTTTGCTCACCTAAGTCCCCTACCTTCTCAAAAAATGATGGAAATTTTCCGTAATTATTTATATGCTTAATAGGGGGCCAAGCATGACAAGTTATTAAATTAAGTTAAGAGTTTTGAATTTTGAGTTATGAGTTTTTTAGTAAAGCTTCGTAGCAGTTCCCAAAATCAACTCAACACTCAACACTCAAAACTCAAAAACCAACACTCAAAAACCAACACTCAAAA
>SKSA01000012.1 GCA_007118195.1 Anaerobacillus sp.
GGACAGCCCCTTTACGATATTTTATTATATGTCTATCTTCATCAAGTAGGAGCTCAAGGCTACATTGAGTGATCGTTATCTTCGTGAGTTTCTTTCCTTCTCTAACGTCACGTTGAACGTTTCTTTAGTTACTTGCTTCTTGATCAGCAATTGTTTTTAAGAAAGCGATCGATTCTCGTGATCGCCTCTTTTAAATTATCTAGTGATGTTGCATACGAACAGCGAATATGTCCTTCACCACCGGCACCAAACACATGACCTGGTACAACCGCGACACGCTCTGATAGTAATAGTTGTTCCGCAAACTCTTCAGAAGTTAACCCTGTATTTTTTATCGATGGAAAGGCATAAAATGCTCCTCCTGGAACGTGACAAGGAAGTCCGATCTCTTCAAATGACTTAACGAAATAGTTACGGCGTTGCTTGTAACTTTGGACCATTTTTTTTACATCTTCCATGCCAGTTTGCAGAGCCTCAAGCGCTGCGTGTTGTGCCATTGTAGATGCACACATCATCGAGTATTGATGTATTTTTAACATCGCACTAATGATGTCACTAGGTCCTGTCACAAACCCAAGTCGCCAGCCCGTCATCGCAAAAGCTTTTGAAAAACCAGAAATAATGACGGTACGATCTTTCATTTCATCAATATTAGCGATACTAGCGTGTTTACCGTCATAAGTCATTTCTGCATAAATTTCATCAGATAAAACAATTAAATCGTGCTCTTCAACAATTTTGGCAATTTCCACAAGCTCATTTAAGCTCATCGTTGATCCTGTTGGATTATTCGGGAAACTAAGCATAATCGCTTTCGTTCGACTTGTGATTGCTTCTTTAAGTTGTGTCGGCGTTAGACGGAAATTTGTTTCTGCCGTTGTGCCAACGGGTACCGGTTTTCCACCGGCTAATGTCACTAATGGAGCATAGGAAACAAATGTTGGTTCAACGACGATTACTTCATCTCCTGGATCGACAATAGCTCGTAAAGAGATATCTAGTGCTTCACTCGCTCCAACGGTAACAATGATTTCTTCTGCCGGATCATATGCAAGCTGAAATTGTTTTTTCATATAATTGGCAATTTCGATCCGAAGTTCAATCATTCCTGCATTTGCGGTATAAGAAGTATAGCCACGTTCTAATGAAGAGATGCACGCCTCACGAACTCCCCAGGGCGTGATAAAGTCAGGTTCTCCGACACCTAATGAAATAATATTATCCATCGACGAAGCCAAATCAAAGAATTTCCGAATTCCAGACGGTTGTATCGCATTTACGAGGTTAGAGGTTCTTAACGTTCGTTTCGTACTTTGCATCATGGTGTAATCACGATCCTATGATCACCTTCGCCATTACTAAACACAACGCCATCATGCTTATATTTTTTAAGCTGAAAATGTGTCGTTGTAGAAATCACCGAATCGATCGTTGACAGTTTATCTGATACAAAACGTGCTACCTCATTCATCGTTTTTCCTTCAATGACAACTGATAAGTCATATGCCCCACTCATTAAATACAATGCCCTCACTTCTGGAAAACGATAAATTCTTTCGGCAACATCGTCAAAACCAACCCCTCGCTTTGGCGTGACCTTCACGTCAATCGTCGCTGTCACTGTTTCCGTATCTAAAACTTTTGCCCAATCGATGACCGTTGAGTAACCTACAATCACTTTTTTCTCTTCTAATTTTTTAATGATGGCTTCTGTTTCAGCCAGTGGTAAATCAACCATCTTTGCTAATGTCTCCAATGGAATTCTCGCATTTTCTTCAAGCAACTGTAATATTTCACGCTGTTTTTCTTCCACTAAATATCCCTCCAAAAAATAACTTAAATATTGATGAACCGTGGTTATCAAAACATATCTTAATTAACCGCGATTTCTATATACTGGTCGTAAATGTGCGTCGTTGCGTGCCTTTGCCGACTATTATTTCCAGATACGAGAAATCACAAGCCCTTAACGTGTAACTTCCATTATTTCCAGATATTTCTTCAATCCTTCAACTCGGTAATTTGTTAATTATGCAGTATATCATATCATAATTTAAGCATTCGTTGTTGTTGATTTTTATTAATTCAGAACCTTTTATATTGATTTTTCTAAACAAAAACGTGATATAACAAAGCAATTTGTAAACATTAATAGTAGAGGAAGAAGTTTACAAGAGGAGGTTAGCTGGTGATGCGCCAACAAAAAAATATGGCTCTCATACTGATTGACGTAATTAATGACTTTCAGTTTGAAGATGGCGGTCAACTTCTAAAACAAGCACTACCGACTGCGAAAAACATTGCCGCGTTAAAAGAACGTGCAAGAATACAGCAAATTCCAATCATTTATGTGAATGATCATTTTAAAAATTGGCAACTTGATTTTGTTGAATTAGTACAACGGTGCTTAAGTAACGAAGAAAGTGAGAAACCATTCGTCAAATTATTAAAGCCAAATCAAGGCGAATACCATATTTTAAAACCGTCTTATTCTGGATTTTATGCAACACCCCTACAGTTGTTACTTGAAGACTTAAACATCGACACACTCATTCTTACTGGGATCGCTGGCAATATGTGTGTGCAATTTACCGCTAACGATGCATTCATGCGGGGGTTTGAACTTTATGTTCCAAAAGATTGTTTAGCCTCTAATACGAATGAAGCAAACGATATAGCCTTAAAACAGATGAAGGAAATTTTAAAAGCGGATATCACTCCTGGTCACCAGCTTCAACTATACAAATATAAAAATTAAGCAAAATCGCTGTCCCATAAGTTTCTACCCTGTAAATAAATTACTACGGGAACGTTCATTTTCTTTAATCGAGCATTTCTTAGCAACTTATTTACATTGATGTTGGTGAAAGTGAACTTACATGGGTATTTGAAACTTTATTTTGAGCAAAAAAGTTAGCTCGGTATTTATACCAGCTAACTTCTTTTATCGCTCTATCTATTTTTTTGATGAAGGGCTATATAAAAAGCAGGAACTAAAATCACTGTAAATACAGTTGAAAATAACAAACCGGATATGATCGATATTGCTAGCGGTTGAAATAATACATCACCACTAAATGATATAGGAATAAGCGCAGCAATAGCTGTGAATGCTGTCAATAAGATGGGGCGTAACCGTACTTTGCCAGCCTCTTGAACAGCTTCATACAACTCATATCCCTCCCTTAGGCGTTGTTCAATAAATTCAATTAACACAATAGAATTTCGAACTACAATTCCTGCAAGTGAAACGATCCCCATTACAGCCATAAACCCAATCCCCACTTGAGTCAAAAACAATCCTAAAACTGCTCCAGAAATCGCCAAATACACCGTACTCATAACCAATAATGGTGTCACTAATGAATAAAACTGTATAGCCATGACAATATAAATTAAAAAGATGACAATAAAAAATAATTTTGTAATTTCAATGAAAAATTCTGTTTGGGCTTCAGTCTCGCCACCCACAACAATTGAATACTCTTTAAAGTCGCTAAATTGACCGATAATATCATTTATTTTAGCTTCAAGTTGTGCTTTATCGGCCTCACCTGGGTAAGCGCGAATCGTAATCGTTCTCTCACCTTCATAATGAGGAATTTTTTGAATTTGTGATGTTTCCTTTTCACTTAGAAGCTCATCAAAACTTATGAGTTCTGGCGGTGAAAAATATGCTTCATTCCTATTTCTCTTACTAGGTAATAAAAGTGTATCAAGTGCTAATTCTTCACCTTTCTTTAATTCATCTACCACAATTCGAGTATCCCAATTAGTCAAACCGTCATCAAAACTGCCAATTGGTAAACCTTCTGTTTTTAAGCGAATTTGTTCACTTATCTCTTTTAAAGTAATCCCATGTTCCGCCAACTTTTCTCTTTTCGGTTCAAAAACGGTCGTTGGCCAAGGTGCACCTATATCATCAACGACCATTCCACTACTAGACATCAGCGTAATTTCTGACTTAATTGCTTCTGAAATGTCAATTAATTTGATTATTTCCGGTCCACTTATTTTTATTGCAATTGGGGCTCCTGTTGGTGGGCCCGTTTCAATGGTCGTCATTTTAATTTGTGCTATAGTAAAATCACGTTGAAGCTTAGGTGTCATTGTTGAAATCAGTTCATCCGCCGAACTTTTCTCCCGATCAACTCTGATAAGCAATTGCCCAGTATGATTACCACTTCCGGCCATCATTTGACCGAATAATCCCGGTAAACCCGCTCCAGCATATACACTTACTTCTTCTACGGCATTATCTTTCTGTATATAATCAGCCATCTCGAACAAATATTCGTTCGTTTGATCTAATGTTACTCCTACAGGTAACGTTACATCGACCGTTACTTCCTCCCTATCAGCACTAGGGAAAAAGACGAATGGCATAAACGGGATTAAGCCGTACACCGCCGTACAAATAATTAAACCAATAATACTTATTTTTCGTGGTGATTTTACTACTTTTCCTAACACCTTACTCCCATACCAATTAGAAAAAGCATCGATATAATTGCCTAACAAGCCAATTTTTTGATCTTTGATTTTTTCACAACCGTTCCGACTGTCATACTTGTTCTTCCTCCAACTCATATAAATAGGAACGACAGTAAGCGAGACAACTGTTGATGCAACGATCGTTGTAATTAAGACTGTAGGTAATGCTTTAATAAAATCTCCATTTCCCCCAGATAAAAATAACAGCGGGAAAAATGTAAACACTACAGCCAATGTAGATGTAATAATCGATTTTCTAACTTCTTTCGTACCATTTAGTGCACCAGTTAAAGGATCATCACCTAATTGATAACGACGCTCAATGTTATCGTTAACGACAATGGCGTCATCTACTAAAATCCCTAAAGCGATAATAAATCCAACAATTGAAATTTGATTTAAATCAACCCCGATATATGGTAAAGGAATTAGGCCTAACACAACGGATGTCGGAATCGCTAAAGCGACGATAAAGGCAGAAGAGGCCTTCAAGCCGAGTACAGTTATAAAAATAACTGCAAATATAGACAAGATAAAAGAGAAAGTTAAATCTTTAAATATTTGTTCAACAATTGTGTTTTGCGTATAAAACAAATCAACGGAGATTGACGAAGGTAAGTTTTGTTTCAGCTCATAAATTTTGTCGTCAACCGCTTTATGTACCGATGGAATATCAACTCCTTGTTCTGGAAGAACCGTAAATGATAATGCGGGAGTTCCTTCATAGGTGATAATATCAATCGGCTGTTTTTGTCGTACTGATACGGTTCCTATATCCCGAAGGTAAACAGGTTCATTTAATCGTGTTAAACCGACAAATACGTTTTCAATATCAACGGTAGATTGATAGGTTTGCAATTGGAGCTGTTGAATATTTTCATCAACCTGCTCTTTCCCTAAAGGAACCGTTTTAAACTCTGCATTGAGAGCTTCCATTACCTTTGGAAAGAAAGTCCCTTTTTGAGCCATTTCCTCAGAATTTAAGGCAATAACTAATTCATGGTCAGGCACCCCTTTAATAATCGTACCTCTTACCCCATTTATCGATTCGATTTCTTTTTGCCAATTGCTTAAAATCTTCCCTAATTCATATAAATCATTTCGGTCATTTGCAAGTAGATGGTATGAATTTAAAGCACCCATTTGAATATCTTCGCGAATGTTTGGAACCTGTATTTCAGAAGAAAACTGACTACTAACATCAGAAACTGATTGTCTAATTTTTGATATCGTGGCTTCTTTATTCGCTTGTTCATCTAATTGCAGCACAATCGTAGAAATTCCAGCAGCAGAAACTGATGTCATTTCTTTAATTCCCTCTACACTACTTAACTGCTCTTCTAATGGGACCGTTACATTACGTTCAACGCTTTCTGGTGTGGCACCAGGATATACCGTTGTTATTGTACTAATGTCAAAAGTAAATTCAGGAATCTCCCTTTTCGGTAGTTGAAAATAGGTGATTAAGCCAACAATTAATAGCAGCATTAAAAACGTAATCGTAATTTTTGGTTTTTTAATCATCCACCCCATTGTAAACACCTCATTTTTGTATAATATTTTTATATCATTTGTAAAATGATTGTATCATAAACAAGGTACATAATATATCTTTTTGCTCATCGTTCCGATTACGTTTTTACTTTTATAGTTAAAAAATATTTGTTTTTTCCCCATTTCTACTTTTTTTTTTAAAACTGAAACGTTTTTCTTGATTTCCCTGCACTTTACACTATAATAATAGTGTAAACAGTGCAGAGACTTTTAGTTTGTCGCCATACGAACTAACTGTGGTGAGGATTTCCCCAAATAAAAAACCTCAAGGAATTAGCGGTTCCTTGAGGTTCTTGAAATCTTTGTTTTAACAAATGTGATCCATTAGGCTAAACGGAATACAACGCCGTGTCCGCCTTTTGGATACTCCCATTTAATATTATCATTTGGACAACCGATACGACAGCTTCCACATTCGTGGCAACCTTCGTATCCGACAAACATGCGGTCGCCTTCCCATTTGTATACTTCACCTGGGCAAAATAGCGTACAGATTTGTCCTTCACATTGTGTCGCGCATTTATTATGGTCTAAAATCGTTAAATGTGATTTTGGGTCTGCATTATAACGAAGTAGATACTGTTTTTCTTCAATTGTTTTAGCCATTATTTCATCACCTTCCAAGCTTGATAAATATCTTTAACAACACCAAACTTGCCACGGCCTGCAGTCATGGATTTCATAATCTTCGCCTGCTTATCCCACTTAGGCGTGCCGTCTATTGTAAAGAACTGGCTTGCTGCACGGTTCATTAATGGAATATACTCATTTAAGTATTGAGGGTTATTCTCAAACGTATGAGTAAGATCCTTATATTTCTTTAAGTCTTTACCGATAAAGCTATCGTAAATGCTTGTGCGATAAGAGTCCAGAGCAACTTCTGAGAAGTCATTCTTTTGCTTCGCTTTAATAATTGCTTCTGCTGCCATTTTACCTGAAGCCATCGCCATGTTAGAACCTTCACGGTGAATAGCGTTTACAAGTTGAGCCGCATCTCCAATTACTAGCACTCCGTTACCAACAAGTTTAGGGATCGCATTATAACCGCCTTCTGGAATTAAGTGAGCTAAATACTCAGCAGACTCTCCATCATGAATATAAGGACGGATCATTGGATGATTTTTTACATACTCTAATAGTTCATAAGGCTTTATTTTTGAACGGATCATTCCAGATAAAGTAGTACCTACACCGATGTTGATACTATCTTTATTCGTATACAAGAATGCTGTTCCTAGTTCACCTTTCGTTGCATCACCAAAAATTTCAACTGAACAACCTTCGTTTCCTTCTAAACCGAAACGGTCATTAATTTTACCTTTTGGCATATTAAGAACTTCCA
>SKSA01000249.1 GCA_007118195.1 Anaerobacillus sp.
ATTAGACGGTGACGTGCACCGTCAATATTAATTTGTATATTATTTCTACACATAGAAACAAATTGAGAATCCACACTATGAATAGTAGGGTATATTCCTAAAAAAATATAGATGGAGGATTTTCTTATGATCAAAAGAATAATTTTAGCAACGATGATTTTTACGTTTTGTCTACCGATCGTATCTAATGCTCAAGATATACAGTTTTTCAATGAACCACCGTTTGAACATTATAAAGTGTCACGAGGTGATTCGTTTTGGTTTATTGCAAAGCGCTATGGTCTTGATTACCGTGAGTTGATGAGGCTTAACCCAGAAATTGAACCGAGAAATATGCATGTCGGTGAAGTCATTCGTTTAAAAGAAGCAGCAGAGCACTCAAGTACGTTTGAAGATCAAGTGGTTACATTAGTCAATCAACAACGACGTAAGAACGGTTTAAGTCCACTTACACATAGGGCCGATTTGAAAAATGTAGCACATAAAAAAGCGGAGGATATGATTAAGTCAAATTATTTTTCACATAACAGTCCTAACTACGGGTCACCGTTTGACATGTTAAGAACATATGGAATAAGTTATCAAACTGCTGGTGAAAATATTGCCAAAGGACAATCGTCACCAGAAGCAGTAATGAATTCATGGATGAACTCACCAGGACATCGACAAAACATTTTAAATGGTCAATATGATGCCATTGGTGTAGGCTTCTATCACGGAGCTTGGGTACAAATGTTTATTAAATCGAGATAATGAATATATTGGGCTAGATCTAAGCTGTTTAATATTACGATTGCCATCGTATTTTTGAACCGCGTTTTGAGACTAGCTCTTCTTTTGTTATAATAATCATGAAATAAATGTAAGGGGTGACAGAATGTTACAACCGATGATGATTTTCTTTGCACAACTGTTACTCGTTCCGGTTTTAACGATGCGCACAATATTAGTAGTAAAAGGTATGAAAAAGCAAGCTTGTGGTATTGGGATGCTTGAAGGGTTTATATACGTATTTGCGATAGGGCTAGTTTTTAGCGATTTATCAAACTATATGAACATAATTGCTTATGCAACTGGTTTCGGTACCGGTGTTTATTTAGGTGGGACTTTAGAAGAGAAATTAGCTATTGGATATGTGACGATCGAAGCTAATGTTGAAACAAACAATGTTGACTTATTGAATAAGCTTCGTGAAGTGGGATTTAGTGTTTCCACAAACGAAGTAAAAGGTATGAATTCTGTACGTTATTTATTGTATTGTACAGCAAGAAGAGACCGGGAAAATGAATTTTACCAAATTATTAATAAATATGAACCTACAGCGTTTGTAATTTCTTACGAGCCAAGAAAATTTGAAGGCGGTTACATAACAAAGTCATTCAAAAATCGAAAAGAATTATTTTTAGAAAAGACGAAGGAAACTTTTCAAATTAAGCCGTAGAAAAGTGATTAATTTCCATGAAAATGATCCTTATGGTAGTAAATTATTTTAAATTAAAAAAGAGGGGTGTCCCATAGCAAAGTGTCAGACACTTATGGGACATCCCTCTTTCATGTTTAACTTTTTAGCGATCGTTTCGAACGGTCGCGCATAGTAAAGTTCACAAAATTAACCGTTTATTTTTGATTAAATCACACCTTGAGAAATCATAGCGTCAGCGACTTTCTTAAATCCAGCAATGTTTGAGCCGACAACTAAATTTCCAGGTTGGCCGTATTCAACAGATGCTTCCACACTGTTTTTGTAAATATTTTTCATTATTTCATGAAGCTTAGCATCAACTTCTTCAAATGTCCAAGAAAGTCTCATGCTGTTTTGTGCCATTTCTAACGCAGATACCGCAACCCCACCAGCATTAGCCGCTTTAGCCGGACCGAATAAAACGTTATTTTGTAAAAATACATCAATTGCTTCAAGACTAGATGGCATGTTTGCACCTTCACCAACCGCCTTCACACCATTAGCAACTAAGATTTTTGCAGACACTTCATTAATTTCGTTTTGTGTAGCACATGGCAGAGCAATATCACATGGAGTTAACCAAATATCTGTGCTTCCTTCATGGTATTGAGCTGTTGGATGTACTTTCACATATTCACTTATTCTTTTTCTTTCTACTTCTTTTAGTTGTTTAACAGTTGCTAAGTTAATTCCATCTTTATCATAAATATAGCCACTAGAGTCACTACAAGCGACAACTTTAGCACCGAGTTCTTGGGCTTTTTCAATCGCATAAATGGATACGTTACCAGATCCAGAAACGACTACGGTTTTACCTTTAAAGCTATCGCCGTTATCTTTTAACATTTCCTCTACGAAGTAAACTGTTCCATAACCTGTCGCTTCTGTTCGAGCTAAACTTCCGCCATATCCTACACCTTTTCCTGTTAAAACACCTGCTTCATAAGCTCCTTTTAAGCGCTTATATTGTCCGAACATAAAGCCGACTTCACGAGCGCCAACACCAATGTCACCAGCTGGTACGTCAACATCAGGACCGATATGATTAGCAAGTTCATTCATGAAACTTTGACAGAAGCGCATAATTTCACGATCGGATTTTCCTTTAGGATCAAAGTCAGAGCCACCTTTTCCGCCACCAATTGGTTGACCTGTAAGCGAGTTTTTGAAAATTTGTTCAAAGCCTAAAAATTTAATAATACTTGCGTTTACAGATGGATGAAATCTTAAACCACCTTTGTATGGTCCAATTGCGCTATTGAATTGTACGCGGAAGCCACGATTCACTTGAACTTTCCCTTCGTCATCTACCCAAGGAACTCTAAATGAAATAATTCTTTCCGGCTCAACCACTTGCTCGAGAATATTGTGTTCCATATATTCTGGATGTTTTGCGAAAACTGGAATTAGTGAGTCGAACACTTCTTTAACCGCTTGGTGAAATTCATCTTCGCCTTGATTTCTTTTCTTAACGATTTCAAAAACGTTGTTTACGTATTGTTTTGCAGTTAGCAGTTGATCTTTTTTAATTTCTTGTACAGTAGCCATAGTTAGATTCTCTCCCCTTAGTTCATTAAAATTTGTTATTATAGAATTAATTAACGAATTATATTTAAAAATTCGTAAAATTTCTCTCGTTCCTTATGTCAGATATTGTGACGTTTTCTACAATCTTATTTTATAATTGTAGAATGATCTAGAACAATATGTATATTAGATAAAACCAATGCCGTAATTAGATGAAACCAAAAAGAGGATGATTGTCATGGAACTAAGACAAATACAATATTTCATTGAAGTAGCGAAAAGAGAACATGTTACAGAGGCAGCATACGCTTTGCATGTTGCCCAATCTGCTGTTAGTCGCCAAATTTTTAACTTAGAATCAGAACTAGGTGTAGAACTTTTTATCCGCGAAGGGAGAAATGTAAGATTAACTCCAATCGGAAGAATGTTTTTAGAGCAAATGAAAGATGCAATGAATGTTATCGATAATGCAAAACGTGAAGTGGAAGAATTTCTAGATCCAGAAAAAGGGACGATACGAATAGGATTCCCTAGTAGTATGGCGAACTATACATTACCGAGTGTAATTTCAGCATTTCGAGATGAATATCCACAGGTGAAGTTTAAATTAATTCAAGGAACTTATCGTTATTTAATTGATGCCGTTGTAAGTGGTGAAATTGATTTAGCGGTGTTAGGACCGGTTCCGAAAGAAGAGAAGAAAGTAAAGGGAAGAGTCTTGTTTGAAGAAAAGCTGGTGGCTTTGTTACCAACTAATCATGAATTAGCTGATTTTGCTACCATTAATCTTAATCAGCTTCGCGACGATCAATTTGTTTTGTTTCCGAACGGTTTTATTTTAAGAGAAATCGTTGTTGATGCTTGTAAACGTTTGGGCTTTGAGCCTAATGTTTCATTTGAGGGCAATGATATCGATGCTATAAAAGGATTGGTTTCAGCAGGTTTAGGTATCACACTTATTCCGGAAATTACATTAATAGATAACCTTCCTAGAGCAACGTTGAAAGTGCCAATTGACCAACCTCAAGTGACTCGCTCGGTTGGGGTGATTATTCCAAAAGAGCGCGAATTATTGCCAACAGAGAAGTTGTTCTATGAATTCCTTACAAAGTTCTTTGCTAGGCTAGGTGGATTTAGTAACTAAAAAAAGAGCTGTCCCATAAGTGTTTGACACTTTGTTTTGGGACAGCACCTTTATATGGGCTATTTTCTAAAGCACAAATTAGTACAATAAGTAACACAGTGTACTAAATGGCCATTTTGTATTTATTATTGATTTATAATCGTGTTCAAATAGTCAGTAGCTTGATCTTGTTCCATGTCATTCACTAAGACGAGTTCACTAATAAGAATTTTTCTAGCGTTGTTTAACAACGTTTTATCACTAGTGCCGAGTGGCTTCTTCTTGCTACTACGACTTAAATCACGAATAACCTTTGCCCCTTCATATATATCACCAGTTTTCATTTTATCCATGTTGTTGCGGTATCTCTGATTAGGATGAACGGCTGTTTCTGTTTCGGCCTCACTAGTAAATAGCGATAAAACATTTTCCATAATATTTGAGTTAACAATATCTCTAATCCCCAAACTTGTAGATTTTTGTGTAGGGATCATAACATGTATTTTTCCAAGAGATAGATTCATGATGTAGTAAAGTTGTTTTTCCCCCAAGATTTCCTTTTCTTCAATCGCTTCGATAATGCCTGCACCGTGCATTGGGTAAAAAATCTTGTCTCCAATTTGATACATAATTCCACCTCCTGAGTAAAGTAACCTCATTAAGTATACCATTAAAAAGTAATTGTGTAAAATAATTTATAATACCATGTGGTTTGTATCTGTGTCAATAACTTTGTTAGCGTTTTCATTTTTTTTTATAATTTATTGTCTACGGGGAAGATAATGGCGTCAATGTTACAAGTTAAACCGCTTTGTTTGACAGGAAAATAGAGGCTAATGTAATATAATCTTGAATTCAAGATTAATTAATTGAAGATATGTGATGGAAGATATAAAAGGAGGATTTTTATAAAAATGAACATAACAGTATATTCCCCAGACCAGCAAGCGATCGGACAATTTGATGGTGGGAAAATTACCGAACAGAAGCCAATCGGTTTTCCGCAAGAAGGATCAGCAGTAAAAAGAGTAGGACCACTTTTTTATTGGGCATGGGCAAAAGCTGAAAAAGCTGGTTACATCCCTTCTCACCCTCATCAAGCGTTTGAAATAATTACGTATGTAATCAATGGTAGGGCTGAGCATGGTGATTCTCTAGGAACGAAAAGTACAGTCGGCCATGGTGGGATTCAAGTGATGCAAACTGGTTCAGGCGTCTCTCATGAAGAAGGCTTTGTCGGACCAAACATGGAGGCTTTCCAAATTTGGTTTGAACCTTTTATGAATGAAGCAGTGAAACGAAAGCCAACGTACCATCAATATACTCATGATGAGTTTCCAGTTGAAACGATAAATGGCTCTACAATTAAAACGGTCATTGGAAAAGGAGCACCTGTTGATCTCGTTGCAGATATTCAAATGTGGGATATTGAACTAAAAGCTGGCGGTAATAAAAGTTTGCCGATCCCAGGTAATTATAGTTTTGCCATACTTGCAATTCGAGGTAATGGGAGTGTAAATGATTCAGCGTTCAATCATAAAGATTTTATCGTCGCCCAAGCCGACCAGGATGACAATGTTCGGATCGAGGCAAATACTGGTGAAACTACCCGTGTTATTGTAATATTAGTCCCGACAGAAGTTGACTACCCGCTTTATCGCAAATAAGTGAGATTTGAAAAGGGGTAGTGTGTATAGTTTTAACCTATGCCTATTTAATTGGATTAAGGGTGCGAATTCATTACGAATTCGTACTCTTTTTTTTGCCACCCAATGATTTTTTTGAAGGTCACGCCATACATATAGAAGGTGACATAGAAAAATTACTGGATGGTGTATAAAGTGAATAAAAAAGCCTTAGTAAAAACAACTTTGTGTTTCACACTTCTTATGGCTGGCTGTACGATGAATGAAAGTTCAAATCGTAGTAAGGTGTCTGATCTGTCAGTTCTTGATCGGAAACTATTAGCTAATGATGCATCGAAAGTGAAATTTGTAACATCGCCTAAATTACAAAGGTATATTGAAGTAGAAAAAGGGGATTTGTCATTAATAACATATGATTTATTTAAAAAAGATGAAAAGATTGATGATTATTTTGCTGATGAGAAAGAGTCTTTTCCGGAAGTTTACACAGAAATTGAAGGTATTTTAACTTTTCGAGGTAACCACTTAAGAGATGCGCCATCCTACGGGTACATTCCCTACGCAAAAAATCACCGTTTAAAGACGAAGTGGAGTTTTTCCACGGGTGCTAGTCAAAGGTGGGGTGGGGGAGCTGGCTGGACAGGGCAGCCAAGCATTATCAAGTGGGATCAACAAGTTCGAGAAATGATGAATCTTAAAGATGCTTTTAAGGTTAGGGATGATTTTGTCGAGGTGATTTACGGTTCATTAGATGGTCAGGTATATTTTTTAGATATGAAGACCGGTGAAAAAACGCGCGAGCCAATTTATATCGGAAATCCAATTAAAGGGAGTGTGTCAGTTGATCCGAGGGGGTATCCATTACTTTTTGTTGGTGATGGTGTACCTCAAAATGCGAAATTTGGCCACCGTATTTATAGTTTGATTGATCACTCAAAGATTTATTTTTTAAATGGAAATGATCGTCTGGCTTATCGGAGTTGGGGGGCGTTTGATAGTTCGCCGTTAATTAATCGCTTAACGGATACTCTTTTTGTAGGTGGGGAAAATGGATTGTTTTATAAGCTAAAACTAAATACTGAGTTCAATATCGAAAAAGCTGAAGTTTCTGTTACCCCAAAGCTTATTAAATATCGATATCAAGTGAGTGGGAACTCTTATTAAGGAATTGAAAATTCAGTGGCAACTTTTGCTAATTTAGCATATTTTGCTGATAATGGTGGTAGTATTCAAGGAATTGATTTAATGGCAATGGAGCCTTTTTTTGCGTTAGCGCCTCTGGATGACACCGTTTCGACGATTGTTATTGAGATAGAGGATGAATATCCTTTTTTATATACGGGAACGGAAGTTGATAATATCGGGCGAGATGGTAATGCTCATATAAGGAAAATTGATGGGTTAACTGGAGAAGTTATTTGGCATAAGGAGTATCCTGCTTTTTATTATCCGGGTGTTGTAGGTGGAGTTTTGGCGACTCCGGTGCTAGG
>SKSA01000274.1 GCA_007118195.1 Anaerobacillus sp.
AACTCAAAACTGCTTTTAATAGGGGAGGGTGAGATGGCGAAAGCAGATGAAATGATGGATATTTGCTTGTTAGCAGGGGAAATTATGCTAACATATGGAGCAGAGACGTACCGCGTCGAAGAAACGTTGGAAAGAATGGCAAAAGCAGCAAACCTTAAAAATGTCCATAGTTTCGTGACGACAACAGGAATTTTCCTTTCTTTTGAAGAAAATGGACATGGGGATATGATGCAAATGATTCGTGTCGATGACAGGTATCATGACTTAAATAAAGTAACGCTTGTTAATCAAGTTTCCCGCGAGTTTGTGGTGGGAGCAATTACTTCAAAAGAAGCTCATCATAAACTAAAGGCCATCAATAAGATGCCGCTAAATTATCCGATATGGCTTATTCATTTTGCTTCGGGAATTGCAGGTGGGGGATTTTCCTATTTATTTGGTGGCGGAATAAAAGATACGCTTCCTGCTTTTATAGCTGGTGTGACGGCAAGTATTTTTCTAATCGAAGTAGAGAAATATTTAAAAGTGAAATTTTTTGCTGAATTTATTGCTGCCTTTATTGGTGGGACTGTAGCAATTGCTCTCGTTTTTTTTGGTTTAGGAACGAACTTAAATCAAATAATTATCGGCACATTAATGCCTCTCGTTCCAGGGATACCTCTTACTAATGCAGTACGGGATTTAATGAGTGGTGATCTTGTTGCGGGTGTCAGTCGTGGGGCTGAGGCAACGATTACGTCGTTATCAATAGCGACAGGGATTGCTCTGTCAATTACTTTATTTTTATAAGCAAGGTGCGAATGCAATGATTATAGAACTTATATTTTGTTTTTTAGCAACAGTTTCGTTTGCGGTAATTTTTAGTGTACCTAGAAATTCTCTTCTCCTCGGAGGCTTTATAGGTGTACTTGCTTTTGTAATTTTTAGAACGCTGCCCGAGTATGGAGTGACTGCTATCTTTGCGACAAGTATGGCTTCGATTACTGCGGCAACTTTATCTCATTTTTTTGCTAGGAAATTTCGTATACCAGCAACAGCATTTACGATACCTGGAATTATTCCTCTCGTTCCAGGGAGTAAAGCATATTTTACAATGCTTGCTTTTGTCGAAGGTGATTATATTGGTGGTCTCGAATTAGGTATTGAAACGATGCTACAAGCAGGTGCGATTGCTGCTGGGATTGTTTTTGCATTAGCGGTATTTTCATTTGGGAAAGGGATTGGTCACCGATATGAAGCAAATCGTTAATCGTTTTATTCAAAAACATCGTTTGTTATTTAAGGGTGCGACAGTGGTGGTTGGCGTTTCAGGTGGACCGGATTCTCTAGCTTTGCTTCATTTTTTAAAAAATGAAAGTCAAGCGTGGAATTTAACAGTTGTTGCAGCTCATGTAGACCATTCGCTTCGGGGGAAGGAATCAGAGGAAGACTATCATTTTGTCGAAAATTTTTGTAGAGACAATGAAATTATTTTCGAGGGAATAAAAATCGATATTGAAAAATATCGTGATGAGCATAAAGTAACCATACAAGTGGCTGCACGGGAATGTCGCTATCGTTTTTTTAAAGAAGTGATGACAAAACATAATGGAGAAATTCTCGCCCTAGGACATCATGGCGATGACCAAGTTGAAACCATTTTAATGAGGCAAGTACGTGGAGCCTATGGGTTAGGTTTATCAGGTATACGTGTCAATCGGGAATTTCATGGTGGAAACTTAATTCGACCATTTTTATGTTTATCAAAGGAAGATATCGTAAGTTACTGTAAAAAGGAACAGCTTATACCGAGAGTGGATCAAAGTAACTTTTCAGCAAAATATATGAGAAATCGTATTAGAAATGAGATACTGCCCGTATTAAAAAAGGAAAACCCTTCTGTCCATGTAAAATTTCAACAACAAAGTGAGCTAATGTTAGATGATGAGTTATTTTTACAGGAACTTGCAGAAAAAGCGATAAATGAAGTTTTTATCTTTAAAAGTAATCAAAAGATCGTTCTATCGATTTCGCAATTTAATCGTATTCGAATCCCTTTACAAAGAAGGGGCTTTCAACTAATATTAAACTATCTTTATAATGAAAACATACCATTAATTTCCACTATACATATTGATGAGTTTATTGAATTTCTAAAAAGTCCGCATCCTTCGGGACAGTTACATTTTCCAAGAGGGTTGTTAATAACGAAGTCTTACGATGAGTGCTCTTTAACTTTTATGAATAAAAGCAGGTCTAAAGGATATGAATACCTTTTGCCGATACCAGGGATTGTTATTATAAAAAAGGGAAAGCTAAGCGCAGATGTTTCGAATTCGTTTCCTAGTGAACGTATTAATAACAATAGTATCGTTTGTGACTTAGAAAAATTAACGCTACCCTTAATGGTTAGGACCCGTAAAAAAGGCGATCGGATGACGCTGAAAGGAATGACTGGTACAAAAAAGTTAAAGGATCTTTTTATTAATGAAAAAATTGATCGAGAAAAAAGGGAAGAGTGGCCAATTGTAGTAGATAGTAATGGTAATCTTGTATGGGTTCCAAGCTTGAGAAGGTCCAATATTGGGCTTCCTTCAAATGAGACAAAAAAATTCGTTTTGTTATCATTTGAGGAATTGTGACTACATAAGTGGAAAAAATTTGCTATATATTATTTTAGGAGGTAATTTTTTAGACATGATGAAAGATGACATTAAAGAGGTTTTAATAAGTGAGGAAGAAATTCAAACGAAAGTAAAAGAATTAGGAGCAGAACTATCTAAAGAATATAGTGATCGATTTCCACTCGTCATTGGTGTTTTAAAAGGAGCAATGCCGTTTATGAGTGACCTTATAAAACGAATCGACGCCCATTTAGAAGTGGATTTTATGGATGTTTCTAGTTATGGTAATGAAATGGTCTCTTCTGGGGAAGTTAAAATTATTAAAGATTTAAATACTTCCGTAGAAGGACGTGACGTTTTAATCATCGAAGATATCATCGACAGTGGACTCACTTTAAATTATTTAGTTGAGCTATTTCATTATCGAAAAGCTAAAACAGTTAAAATTGTTACTTTATTGGATAAGCCTGAAGGTCGTAAGGTAGACTTAAAACCAGATATGGCAGGTTTTAATGTCCCAGATGAGTTTGTTGTAGGTTACGGACTTGATTTTGCAGAGCGTTATCGAAATTTACCTTATATAGGTATTTTAAAGCCGGAAGTTTACGAAGGCTAAATTAATTGTGAACAACTATGCTTTTATGGTAATATTATCTAAGCTTTATTTGCCAGTGGGAGGAGGTAAAGGATGAATCGAATATTTCGAAATACAGTCTTTTATTTATTAATATTTTTAGTCATTGTTGGGATCGTTAGTTTCTTTAACGCTCCACCAACAGACACAGAGGAAATGACGTATGGTGAATTCCAAACTAAATTAGAACGTGGTGAGGTTGGCCCGATTACGATGCAACCGGTAAGGGATGTTTACGTAATTACAGGTAAGTTAAAAACAATGGGTGAAGATGAGTCGTTCATTGTAAATGTACCTAGATCCGACTTGTCACTTGAACAAATTCATTTAGCAGCTACAAGAGGAGACACAATATTAGAGGTTGAGCCAGCTGAGCAAACGAGTGGTTGGGTTACCTTTTTTACGACGATGATTCCTTTTGTAATTATCTTTATTTTATTCTTTTTCCTTTTAAGTCAAGCACAAGGTGGCGGTAGCCGTGTTATGAACTTTGGAAAAAGTAAAGCTAAGCTATACAGTGAGGATAAAAAGAAGGCAAAGTTCAAAGATGTTGCTGGTGCTGATGAAGAAAAGCAAGAACTTGTTGAAGTTGTTGAATTCTTAAAGGATCCGCGTAAATTTGCCGCAATAGGAGCAAGAATTCCAAAAGGAGTTCTTTTAGTTGGACCACCGGGTACAGGTAAAACATTACTTGCACGTGCGGTTGCTGGAGAAGCAGGGACACCATTCTTCTCAATTAGTGGTTCTGACTTTGTTGAAATGTTTGTTGGGGTCGGTGCATCACGCGTTCGTGATTTGTTTGAAAATGCAAAGAAAAACGCACCTTGTATTATTTTTATCGATGAAATCGATGCTGTGGGACGTCAACGTGGAGCTGGTTTAGGTGGCGGACACGATGAGCGTGAACAAACATTAAATCAATTGTTAGTAGAAATGGATGGATTTGGCGCTAATGAAGGTATTATTATTATTGCAGCGACAAACCGTGCTGATATTCTTGACCCTGCATTACTACGTCCAGGTCGTTTCGACCGACAAATTATGGTTGGTCGCCCTGATGTAAAAGGTCGTGAAGCTGTATTAGAAGTACACGCACGTAATAAGCCTTTAGCAGATGATGTTAATTTAAAAACCATTGCCACTCGTACACCTGGATTTTCTGGTGCCGATTTAGAAAACTTATTAAACGAAGCGGCTCTTGTAGCGGCTAGGCGTGATAAACCGAAAGTAGATATGAATGACGTTGAGGAAGCGATTGATCGCGTTATTGCTGGCCCTGCTAAAAAGAGTAGGGTGATCTCTGAGAAAGAGAAAAATATCGTTGCCTATCACGAGGCGGGCCATACAGTAGTGGGTGTTAAATTAGAGAATGCTGATATGGTTCATAAAGTAACGATTGTTCCTAGAGGGCAAGCTGGTGGTTATGCAGTAATGCTTCCGAAAGAAGATCGCTATTTTATGACGAAGCCGGAATTATTAGATAAGATCGTCGGTTTGTTAGGTGGTCGAGTCGCTGAAGAAATTATTTTTGGTGAAGTAAGTACTGGTGCCCATAATGACTTCCAACGTGCAACAGGAATTGCGCGTAAAATGGTTACAGAGTATGGTATGAGTGATAAGCTTGGGCCAATGCAATTTGGTACAGGGCAAGGTGGCAATGTATTCCTTGGGCGTGATATAAATAATGATCAAAACTATAGTGATGCGATCGCTTATGAGATCGATCAAGAAATGCAACGTATCATTAAAGATAGTTATGAGCGTTGTCGTACGATCTTAATGGAGAACAAAGACCGACTTGAACTTATTGCGAAAACATTATTAGATGTCGAAACATTAGATGCCGAACAAATTAAAGGATTAATGAATGAAGGTAAGCTCCCTGAAGGTCACCATGCAAGTAATGGGGATGGAAAAGGCGAAGATGTGAAAGTAAACATTAACGCTAAGAAAGAAGAGGAAAAGCCAACTGAATCAGAAGCGGAAAAGTCTGACGAAGAGGCAATTCTCCCTTCAGAAAAGCAAGAAGAGAACAAAGGTGAAGATAACAAAAAAGACTAAAAGCTAAAAGGGTGTCTTAATAGGCACTCTTTTTTTTCTAAAAATAATAATAGTTATTCAATTTTTGGGGATAACTCTTTATACTATAAGTGGTGTAAATTATAAACCTAAAAGCAGGTGACTTAAGATGATCTTTGTTTTAGATGTTGGGAATACGAATATAGTGTTAGGTGTTTACGATGGTGAAGAACTGAAATATCATTGGAGAGTTGGGACTGATCGCCAAAAAACCGAAGATGAATACGGAATGATGATTAAGCAATTATTTTCTTATGAAGGATTAACCACTAAGGATATTAACGGAATTATCATATCTTCCGTAGTACCACCGATTATGTACGCGCTAGAAGAAATGTGTAAAAAATATTTTTATGTAAAACCAATGGTGATTGGACCAGGCATAAAAACAGGCTTAAATATTAAATACGATAATCCGAAAGAAGTAGGTGCGGATCGCATTGTAAATGCGGTTGCTGCTATTGAGTTTTACGGAAGTCCGTTAATCATTGTCGACTTTGGCACTGCAACTACATATTGTTATATAAGTGAAGATCACCAATATATGGGGGGAGCAATTGCTCCGGGTATCGGTATTTCTACCGAAGCTCTTTATAATCGAGCATCGAAGCTACCTCGTATAGAAATTTTAAAACCAAAAGATATTGTAGGTAAAAATACGGTTAGTGCGATGCAGTCGGGTATTTTATACGGCTATGTTGGACAAGTCGAAGGAATTGTTAATCGTATGAAGGCTCAAGCTAATAGGGAGCCTCAAGTAATTGCTACAGGAGGATTAGCTCCGTTAATAGCTGAAGAATCATCAGTTATCGATGTCGTTGATCCGTTTTTAACATTAAAAGGGCTTATAATGATTTATAGAAAAAACTTGGCATAAAGCCAAGTTTTTCTAACACTATTGGGAGTATAATATTACTCTAAATCGGTTTCTATAAGAAGGTATAGTTAAGTTTAAAAAAGAGGTGTAAAACGAATGTCAGATTACTTAGTAAAAGCTGTTGGTTTTGAAGGAAAAGTAAGAGCCTATGCGATCAATACAACAGAGATGATTAATGAAGCGGTTAGACGTCATGAAACTTGGCCAACAGCTTCTGCAGCGTTAGGTAGAGCGATGACAGCATCGACAATGATGGGGGCGATGTTGAAGGGTGAGGAGAAATTAACGGTAAAAATTGATGGTGGTGGTCCAATTGGTCCAATGATTGTTGATAGTAATGCAAAGGGAGAAACGAGAGGGTATGTAACAAATCCTAAAGTCGACTTTGACTTAAACAAGGAAGGGAAATTTGACGTAGCTCGAGCTGTCGGAAAAGACGGCTTATTGGCCGTTGTCAAAGATTTAGGAATGCGTGATCACTTTACAGGGAGTGTTCCATTAATTTCAGGAGAGTTGGGTGAAGACTTTACTTACTATTTTGCTTCATCAGAGCAAACGCCAGCTTCTGTTGGTGTTGGTGTACTTGTGAACCCTGATGGTACAATTCTTGCTTCAGGCGGCTTTATAATTCAACTAATGCCAGGAGCAGATGATGCAACGATTACTGAAATTGAAAAGAGATTAAGTACAATACCACCAATTTCGAAGTTGATTGAGGCGGGTATGCCACCTGAAGAACTACTATTGGCTCTTTTAGGCGATGACAATGTGAAGATTCTTAATAAAATGGAGGTAAGTTTTCAGTGCCAGTGTTCCAAGGAGAGAATTTCCCAGGCGCTGATTAGTTTAGGAAAAGAGGAACTAGTAGAAATGATTGAACAAGATGGGGGCGCCAAAACCGAGTGCCATTTTTGTAATGAACAGTATAATTTTACGGCAGAAGAGCTAGAAGCGCTTATGGAAGAAACGAAATAGTTTTGAGTTTTGAATGTTGAGTTTTGAGTTTTGAGTTGTTTTAGTAAAGCTTCGTAGTTCTTGTCAGTTCCAA
>SKSA01000176.1 GCA_007118195.1 Anaerobacillus sp.
CCATATCTGTAATACAACTAATACCAATGACATTCATATCCATATGCCTAGCAACAATAACTTCTGGTACCGTTGACATTCCAACAACGTCTCCACCCATTTTTCTAAGCATTATAAGTTCAGCACCTGTCATATATGTTGGTCCAGATATAGCTGCATAAACACCTTTTTGTAGGTTAATTCCTATACTAGCTGCCACTTCTTCAAGAACAGGTATGTATTCACGAGTATACGCCGTACTCATATCTGGGAAACGAGGACCGAAATCACCATAATTTGGACCAATAAGTGGATTGTCTCCTGTCATGTTAAGGTGGTCTGTAATAATCATTAAGTCTCCTGGAGCAAAGTCTGAATTCATGCCACCACAAGCATTAGTCACAATCATTTTAGATACTCCTAACAATTTCATTACACGTACCGGAAAAGTTACTTCTTGCATTGAATACCCTTCATAATAATGAAACCTTCCTTGCATTGCTACAACTGGTTTGCCATTTAGTTTCCCAATTACGAGTTGCCCTGCATGACCTTCTACAGTCGATGTAGGGAAATTTGGAATTTTCTCATATGGAATTGCTATTCGATCTTTAATCTCATCAGCTAATTCTCCTAATCCAGAACCGAGGATTAGACCAATTTCTGGTGTCACATTAATTTCTTTTTTTAAAAATTCAACGGTTTCTTTTGCTTTTTCTAATATTTGTTCCACTATGCACACTCTCCCAATTAGTTCATTTCTTTGACAATTTCTTTTACGAAAGTTAAGAAATTAGCTCTTACTTTTTCTGTCGTTTCCATTACTTCATCATGAGTTAAAGGCTGATCTAGTATTCCTGCAGCCATATTTGAAATACAAGAAATTCCTAACACTTCTATATCGCTATGTCGTGCTACAATGACTTCCGGAACCGTTGACATGTCGACCGCATCACCACCTATTGTACGAAGCATACGAATTTCGGCAGGCGTTTCGTAAGAAGGACCTGTATTCCCCACATAAACCCCTTCTTGTAGAGGGATATTAATTTTTTCAGCTACACTTTTAGCTAATTCAATATACCTTTTGCTATATGCCGTTGACATATCTGGGAAACGTACACCTTGTTTCGGGTCATTTGGACCAATAAGGGGATTTGTACCCGTATTATTAATATGATCATTAATGATCATTAAATCTCCTGGTGAAAAACTTTCATTTACCCCACCAGCAGCGTTAGTGACAATTAAGCTTTTGACACCTAAATCTTTCATTACTCGAACCGGAAAAGTTACCTTTTCCAAAGAATAACCTTCGTAAAAATGAAATCGCCCTTTCATCGTAATTACTTTTTTCCCTTTTAAAGTACCGATAACGAGTTCACCCTCATGACCTTCTACGGTCGAAACAGGAAAATCAGGAATTTCATTGTAAGGAATCCTTAATGGGTTTTCGATTTCGTCCGCCAAAACTCCGAGTCCTGACCCTAAAATTAGACCAATCTCAGGTTCAAATGATAATTTTTCTTTTAAATAAGCAACTGTGTTATTCATATTCTCACTTCCCCTTTACTTTAAATTTTCTAAAAAGCTTTTACCATATTGAGGCATCTTTACATTAAAGTTATCAGCAACCGTTGCTCCAATATCAGCAAAAGTTTTTCTTACTCCTAAGTCTTTAGGTTCCTTTTGCTCTTTATCAAATACGATCAGTGGTACATACTCTCTCGTGTGATCAGTACCATGATGAACAGGGTCATTTCCATGATCCGCTGTAATGATTAGTAAGTCGCCCTCTTGAAGTTTTTCAAAAACTTCTGGGAGACGTTTGTCGTATTCCTCCAAGGCTTTACCATAACCAATTGGATCACGACGATGTCCATAGATCGCATCAAAATCAACTAAATTCAAAAAACTTAATCCTGTAAATTCCATATCTAATGTATCAATTAGCTTATCCATACCATCCATATTCGAGGTCGTTCGAAGCGACTTAGTAATCCCTTCCCCATCATATATATCTGATATTTTACCGATCGCTATACTATCGTAATTTGCGTCCTGTAATTCATTCATTACCGTGCGATCAAAAGGTTTTAATGCGTAATCATGACGATTCGGTGTTCGCTTCCAAGCACCTGCCTCACCAATAAACGGTCTGGCAATAATTCTTCCAACCATGTACTTTTCATCTAAAGTTAATTCTCTTGCGATTTTACAAATATTATATAATTCTTCAAGCGGGACTACATCTTCATGAGCAGCAATTTGTAAGACGGAATCTGCAGAAGTATAAACAATTAACGCCCCCGTGTTTACATGTTCTGCGGCTAATTCATCTAAAATCTCAGTTCCTGATGCAGGCTTATTACCAATAATTTTTCTACCTGATCTTTCTTCTAATTCATCGATCAATTCTTTTGGAAATCCGTCTGGAAATGTCCTAAAAGGAGTATCAATGTGCAAACCCATTATTTCCCAATGACCAGTCATCGTGTCCTTACCGTTAGACGCTTCCTCCATTTTCCCGTAGTGAGCTAAAGGTGCTTGGACATTTTCAATACCTTTAAATTGCCCAAGTTTACCTAAGCCTAACTTCTCCATATTCTGCATTTGTAATCCATTCATTTCTTCAGCAATATGACCAAGCGTATTCGCACCAGCATCACCAAATTTGTCTGCATCTGGTGCCTCTCCTATACCAACCGAATCCAACACAACTAAAAAAATCCTTTGATAATGGTAATTTTTTGTCATTATTATCCTCCTAAACTCTTTCAACTGTTCAACTTCTTTTATTTTACAACAATACTATTCCCGAATATGCATAAATTTAATTGTTCTTTGCCCCTACATAATTTATTGTACAAGAGATGTAAGAGGTCTGACAACTACCTTTATTATTAAATTTTGAATTTCGAGTGAAAAATTATGAATCGGATAAAAAGTATCGCACTAAACTTTACGTAAAATCCTCATCACTCAAAACTCAAAATTAATAATTATGCTCGCGGATGAAAGTTAGCGTACACTTCTTTTAATCTCGTTTTTGTTACATTTGAATAAATTTGAGTTGTTGAAATATCTGCATGTCCTAACATATCTTGAACCGCTCTTATATCTGCACCATTTTCTAATAAATGAATGGCAAATGAATGGCGTAATGTATGGGGTGTTAGTTCCTTCTCTATCCTTGCTTCTCGACTTAATTTTTTTAAAATTTTCCAAAAACCTTGTCTAGATAAACATTCGCCATGATGGTTCACAAATAAAAAGTCATGCTTCTTCTTTTTCATTAATAATGTCCTGGCATGATTTATGTACTTTTCTAATGCCTTTGTAGCCAACTTTCCTACAGGGATAATCCTTTCTTTGTTGCCTTTTCCGATACATCGTATAAAACCCATCGTAAGATAAACATCTTGAATTTTTAATGAACAAAGCTCGGAAACACGCATTCCAGTAGCATAAAGCACTTCTAACATTGCTTTATTTCTACTATCAAAAGCTGACTTGTTTTTAGGTGCGTTTAAAAGAGCCTCAACCTCTTCTGTTGATAAAGCTTTCGGTAACCGGCGCTCATGTTTCGGTGTTTCGATATGTAATGCAGGATCGTAATTAGTGATACTTTCTCTCATAAGAAATTGGTGAAAAGAACGAATCGAAGCTACTGTTCTTGCGATGGTAGTAGTAGCCCGTCCATTTTCTTTTAAAAAATATACATAATTCATAATGTGGATACGTGTAACCTCATTTAAGGATGCTACTTGCTCGACATTCATTAAATAGTGCGTATATTTTTCTAAATCTCTTCGATAAGAAAGGATGGTATTTTGAGATAATCCTTTTTCAACCATAATAAAATGAAGGAAATCTTCTATTTGATTTTTCATATCCAACTCCCTATATTTTTACTATCACTCTCCAAAGTGATAAAAAAACATCAAGCGTTCTAATATACTAGAATGTTCTTGATACTCATTCATCTGAAGGACTTTTACCGCCCTTCCCTTTGGCTCATCATAACGATGATAGCTTTCGTATTCCTGACTCACCCATAGAATACCATAATAAAACAGTAACGTGCACCCTAGAAATAAGAGAAACACCCGAAATGTATCCCAAGCTAATACAAAAAAGTTTTTAAACATCTATAGAGCCTCCTAATATCTACTAGTACAAGATATGCCAAAAATATGAAGCTCTATACCATTTACTTAAAATTCACAAAAAAAACTTCCTAAGTTAATTACTTTAGGAAGTTTCCGTTGGTTTATTTTCTTGACACCGGCTACAAATTCCATGAAAAGTGAGTCGGTGATCTTTTATTTTAAAATTCCAGCTCTTTTCTACAACTTTTTCTACATCACCCAACAAGTCCTCTTGAATCTCATCGACAGAACCACACTCAATACATACTAAGTGATGATGAAAGTGAGTTGCACCTTCTTGGCGTAAATCATAACGAGAAACGCCATCACCGAAGTTGATTTTATCAACTACTTTTAACTCGCTTAATAGCTCTAACGTTCGATAAACTGTAGCCAAGCCAATTTCAGGCGACTTTTCTTTTACTAATAAATAAACATCTTCTGCACTTAAATGATCTTCTTCATGCTCTAATAGTACGCGAACTGTCGCCTCTCGTTGCGGAGTAAGCTTATAGCTTTGAGAATGCAACTGTTTTTTTATACGTTCGATCCTTTTTTCCATACTCTTTTGCCCCTCCCGAAAGCCGATTACGTAGCTTAATTATACTCAATAATCAAAAAGGGGTCAAATTAAAATCATTACAATAATTAGATTATAATAATTATATAATAAAACTTAATACAAAAAGCGACCTCTACGGAATGAAAACATCAATGTAATAATAACCATCTTTTACATCCAAGTGACTACCATTCTCATTAAGTTAGGTGAAATATAGGCTTCAAAAGCAGAAGCAATCGCTAAAACAGCGCCTACACATACCACTAAAGCAGAATAGCGTAAAAACATTTGGAATATAGGTTCATGACTTCTTTTAATGAATTGATGCCTTATCATTTTCAAAGAAAATGCTACTGATGCTGTAGAAACAATGATGAAGGCTGGAACTAAAATGAAATTTTGTGGCATCACAGAAGCAAATGAAAGTAAAAATCCATTCATCCCAAGTTGATTAACTAAAAACCCTACTGTAAAGCCTACTACAACCCCTTTTATAAACAATAAGATTAAAATAATCGGTAACCCAATAATGGTAAGACCTAACACCCACATGAGTCCGATATATTTCACATAATGAGCAAAACTTTGCGCAAACATTGCCGCTGAATCTGCAAACTGACCTTGGGCTACTTGTCCAAAAAATTGATTTAAATATATATGTAAATCATGCCTTTGACCAAGACTTAAGCTATTTACAATAATTGCCCCAAATATAATTCCCATTAAAAATAAAACAGTAGTAAATATATAAATCGAACGATTTTCTTCAATATGAAAAGCAATCACTTGTCCAATCCCACTTGGCCTTCTTCTCATCGTTCTCCTCCTCATCATTGTAATATCACATACTTTCTATTACACTCTATGAAAAAAAATCGCCTTCTATGACAATTTAATGAATTTCATAATTCAATATTATCGCCATAAAGTATCTAAATGTAGTTGCGTTAAACCGCTCGCAACTACATTTAGTATGATAGGGCTCAATTAAGGTAATTATGAAATTCACTCAATTAATAGAAAACGATTTTTGGGGAGATACAACGACAACCATAAGGTTTGCTTGGCGTGCCAATTGTTCTTTATTTTACTTTTCCGTACTTACCACCGCCGCCAGTACTTACTGAAAGTTTGCCGGTTCTAGCTTTTAAAATATACTCTACAATCTTAGCTGAGACAACTTTTTCTAGTTGTTCTTGTGAAACATTGTGGATAATGCTCATGTCCGTATTAAAATATTTACGAAGCTTCTCTAGCGTTTTCGGTCCTAAAGTAGGAATAAACTGTAATGGAATTTGATGTATATAAGGTGGACGTCTTCGTTGATGGGAAACATCAGCAACGTGTCCAATTGATAATTCTTTAATTCTTGTAGCAACACCTTTAATAAACGTGCGGTGACCACAGTTTGGACACATTTCTACATTTTCAATAAAATGACAACAACGTTCACATGTCGTTTCGTGATATTTTCCTAAGCGTGGATCGAGTCCATAATTACATTCGATCTCTCTACCATTTTCGAATTTTATTGCCTTTAACAACTCGACGAAACAAGGCTCTTCCATTTTCATTTTTTGATATTCACGGGCAATCTTCCCTAACGAATGTGCATCTGAATTTGTAAGGTACGTATAGCCTTGTAATTCTTTTACTTGGTCAGCCATGGACGTATCTGAACTTAAACCTAGTTCAATAGCGTCAATCATTTCGGGAATAAATACTTCGGATAAACTTTTTTCCACCCCTTTTCCGAATAAACTTTTAAACGGAGTAAACACATGCGCTGGGATAAATAAGCCACCGAGTTCTTTGACTTTCTTTTGTAACGTTGTTCCTTCCTCGTATATTCGCTGAGAACTTAAACTACTATTTTTAACTCTTTTGGAAAACCAACAAGAAAATTCTTTCATCGTACTGACATAAGGAAAGTAAACGAGAACATGAATCGGACCTTTACTTCTTATATCATATATTTCTATTTCTGAACCTAAGATAAAACCAATTTTTTCTTTATAAAAAAGGCCACCTCGCTTATTCTCAATTAAATGTCCAACACGTATTAGATCATCAATTTGCTCTAACACTTCCGGAACGTGGCAATCGATAATACCAATTAAATCTAGTCCTTTAACATCCGCTGCTTCATTTAACACATTTTCTAATGTTAATGATTTGCTTGCAGTAATCTTCACCGGTTTACCCGAGGTGGTGGCTCCTAGATGTATATGTAGATCAACAAAAAATGATTTTAAACTAGACACTTTACTTTAAGACACCTTTTAATTTTAAATACTGAATAGCATAAACTGTTTTAGCATCATGAATTAATTGTTTTTCAATGAGTTCTTCTGCCTCTTCTATCGTTACTTCCATGACATCTAAAAATTCATCTTCATCTAGACTTACTTTTCCTAGTTCAAGTTTATCAGTGAAATATATATGTACTAATTCATCAGCAAAACCAGGCGAAGTATAAAAAGATGTGACGGCCTGAAGTTCATTTGATTTATAGCCCGTTTCTTCCTCAAGTTCCCGCTTCGCACATTCTAGTGGATCTTCTCCTTTTTCTAGCTTCCCTGCAGGTATTTCAACGATTGTTTTCTCCAGTGGTTTACGAAACTGCTTAATTAAAAGAAGCTTTTTACTTTCTGTAACCGCAATAACTGCAACAGCGCCAGGGTGGTTAATGATTTCACGTTTGCTCGTTTTTCCATCCGGTAACTCAACATCTTTGACCACGAGATCAATAATTCTGCCATTAAAAATTGTTTTTTCAGATATGGTCTTTTCAAAAAATTTATTCATCAATACAATACACTCCTCAAAAAAATTTAAAGTTTTAGTACTAAACTTAAAAACTCCTTCATAAAGTTTATCATAGCTTGTCCCTTAAAAGGGAAAACGCGAAGGGAGTCGAAGATGAAATGAAAATTTATGTTCAAGAACAACGCGTCACAATAGTAGGAAAAGCATGGCAAGTTAAATACTTACTAAAAAAGTACATGAACAAATATACAACCGTTCAAGAATTGATTGATGCGCGAAAAACAGAAGAAACTCGCTTATCGATGTCAACTAATGAAAGGATTCCCTACAACCGTATGTCTCAAAATTAAGGATACAAGTAGGATATTTCTTCGGTGGGTGGTTCCAAAATTCTATAAAGTAATGCAATAATTTTAAGATCTTGTCATAAAGCACAAGTTAGTTTTCACTACTGTCTAGTAACCACTTTATTGCCGCAGTGACCCCTAAAAAAAACAGGGGATCGTCTTTATATTGTCTGCCCATGGTCTGAAGTGGGATTGAACTCTTACTTAAACAATGTTTCATTACTTCTTCAAGAGGATCTTTTAAGACCCATTGAACATGATGTTTCTCACATATTTCTTCCACTTGCTTTTTTATTTTTTCACCGATTTCACCGTTAACCGTTGGTAGTGGTAAAATACTTTGTGCATAGGTGAATTTTATCATAGATGTAAACGTATGGTGGCTAATACCACGATGACGTTCCCGTTTATCCGTTTCTGATAGCCTCGGTATCCAAACAGGAACCCCATTTAAGCTCCCAACCGTATTCGCCCAAGCTGCTTGTTCAACACCGCTAAAGCCATAGGAAGTACCAGAACCTACTACTCCAGGGCCTAACGTCACAAAAATAACATCTCCTTTTAAAACCTCACTAGCAAATTGTAATGCGGTATGTAGGTTTATAGCCTCATATGTGCCCCCGAAAGCTTGACCTATGGTAATCGTTAAAAAACGCTCATCTTGGTTTAATGTTCGGACGTGGTTACTAACACTTAACGGAATACTCGCTTCGTCACTAATAATCACTACCATTTTTCCATCTTTCTTTAAGAAATCCATTGCCCAAAAGCAAATCGGTATCATACTATGAAGCTCTCCTATTAATATTTTTTTTCCTTCTAAAGAGAACGGTTGTTTAAATAAATAGTGATACTTGCTTTCTTGAGCCTCTACAGCTAATACACTGAGTTGGTTAGGTAAGTACCGAGCCTTCATAATATGTCCGTTTTGAATAAGATTCTCTTTTGGCAATGACCGTAAAACATGTGTTACGAAATCCATTCCTCCTGTTCCTAGTTTAAGCTCTGTTGAGGTCACATTGACAATAACTTCATCATTCACCTTAGCTTTAGGTGTTAATTGGAGGTATAACATCGCCTTTTTTGCACTTGTTGAAGTTTTTAGTAATTGAATTTCGTCGTCCTCGTATAAGATACCTTCGACAATAGCTCTTTTTTCTATATACATATACGGTTCTCCTCGTCATTTAACTTACTCACTCATCGAATTTTAGAGGCTCACTCAAGGAAATCGACCGAGCATTTCTTTTTTCATAAAAACATTATTTCCTGTCAGCAACTATTTAATCTTCATTAATTGATATCAACTTTAATCATTGCTATTGTAATACTAGGATTGTTAAGGAGGTAAGAAAATGGAAAAAAGAAAAATTGGTCATTCAAACTTATACGCTTCAGCGATTGG
The DNA here is from genome assembly GCA_007118195.1 of Anaerobacillus sp. Lineage (GTDB taxonomy): Bacteria > Bacillota > Bacilli > Bacillales > Anaerobacillaceae > Anaerobacillus. Next base: position 9,214 of record SKSA01000176.1, read on the forward strand.
TTTAGGATGTATGTCATTAGATCCTGACCATAATGAAAGCGAATATATTATACATAAGGCAATTGATTACGGTATTAATTATTTTGACACTGCCGATTTATATCAATTTGGGAAAAATGAACAACTTTTAGGTAAAGCGTTAAAAGGGAAGCGAGACGATATCATTATAGCAACGAAAGGAGGAAATGAATGGAACGAGACTAAAGATAGTTGGAAATGGAATCCGACAAAACGATATATTAAAGAAGCCGTAAAAAACAGTGTGAAGCGGCTACAAACAGATTATATTGATTTATACCAACTACACGGGGGTACAACCAGTGATCCCATCGACGAAACGATTGAAGCGTTTGAAGAACTTATGTCAGAGGGGTGGATTCGCTATTATGGAATTTCATCGATTCGTCCGAACGTCATCAAAGAATATGTACAAAAGTCAAATATAGTTAGTGTAATGATGCAATACAGTTTACTAGATGTAAGGCCTGAAGAAGAAATGGTCGACTTGTTACAAGAGAATCAAATTAGTGTACTTGCACGCGGTCCACTTGCAAAAGGCCTTTTAACAGAAAGGTATTATGATAAACTAACTGAAGACGGTTATTTGAGTTACTCAAAAAAAGAGTTACAAACTACACTTATCAAGCTACAAAGCTGGGCAAATGAAGAGGGGTATTCATTACATGAAATAGCTCTTCATTATTGCTTAGGAAATAAGGCTGTAGCCACTGTAATTCAAGGATGTAGTACAATTGAACAATTATATGAGAATATTTCTACAGCAAAAAAAAGAAGCCTTTCATTAAATCAATTATCAGAAATACAAAAAATATTAAAAGTAGATAAATATCATTTGCACCGTTGACTAAGCACAAAATCATTAATCTTTTTGAAAAAACGTTTTATATTTTGAAAAAAATATAAACTCACCTCAAGAACGTTTATTGAGGTGAGCAAACTTTATGATATTATTCGTTACTCTAATATCTTCTCAACTTGAAGTTCTAACATTTCATAATTTACCTCACCACGAATAACTTGTTGAATCCTTCCACCTTCGTCTAAAATGTATGTGGCAGGGATTGACCTAACTCGATAAAGGGTTTCAACCATCCCTCGAAGATTTGCACTATAATTAGCATGATCAACAAAATTAGGGAACGTGACATTGAATTCATTCATAAATTCATCTGTAGCACCGACACTTTTTTCTAAAGTTGACATATTCACACCAACAACTTTAACACCTTTACCGTCATAGTTTTCATGTAGCTTAATTAAATCTGGCATTTCCCTCCTACAAGGTGGACACCACGAAGCCCAAAGATTTAAAACAACTATTTCACCACGGAAAGAAGATAACGAGCCTTCCTCATCTGTACCCCAGATCGGAAGAGTAAAATCTGGAGCATACATTCCAATTAGTAACCCGACCTCATCTTTCGTTAATGACGCCGCACTAGATGAACTATTTTCATTTTGATTATTAAAATCAAGGTCACCACTTTGCTCTTCAACGTTATCCTCATCATTCGTAGTAACGTAAGTCATTTGATCATCTTTCACTGTGTTATCAACAAAAACATAAACAATGAAAGATATAGCAACAATTGAAATGACAATGTTTAAAAATCGTTTATTCGACATAACAAACCCCCTTAGGTATTATTTTAATAGAAGGGAACTAAAATGTTAATCGAACATTTTGTTAACGATTTCCGAGCATAAAGCCTATATAAAAAAACAAAATGGAAATTATGATCGTTGAACCTACATAAATAAAGGCTTTTTTTATTTTGCGATCTCTTAATAATTGCACCGTTTCAACACTAAAGGTTGAAAATGTCGTAAAAGCTCCAAAAAAGCCTAATCCGATTAATAAAAATAGTGGTGATTCGTATATAATCGGATCGAGCTCATGAAAGAAAATTCCTAAAAATACCCCAAGACCAAAAGATCCAATGACATTAACGGTTAACATTGCAATTGGGATCGGTGGGTGCTGGAATCTTTTCATAATGAACACTCCAACAACATAGCGTAACATTGCCCCGATTCCTCCACCTAACATAACTAACAGAGTATTCATTAACCTTCACCTACTCTTCTTGACAGTTGATATTTTGCTCCACCTTTTTCCCCAATTATAAATCCTAAAAATGCAAGAAGCACTCCACCTATTACAGAAATAAATAAATATGTAACCAGTAAAAGCCATAGTTCAGCAACTAAAAGATGATAAAAATCTGCTGCTAACGTTGACATTGTTGTAAATCCTCCACAAAACCCAACACCTAAGCCTGTTTTTAACGTTTCATTTATTTTCACATGTATAACGAAACCAGTTAATATTCCTAGTACCAAGCTCCCAATTAAGTTTTCTAAAGCAGTCCCTAAAGGAAATAATAATGTCAAAGTTTGGAGGTTAATTGCGTATCTAAACAGTGTCCCTAAAGCACCTCCGATGGCAATTGCTATTAAAGTTAAGCATAACTTTTTATTCATAAAACCACTTCTCTTTCAAGGAAGTTATTACCGTTTAAAAGTATAATCAACATTTTAAGTAGATTCAATATAAGAAGCTTGATCAAGAAAGTCGACCAATAACTTTTTTCATACAAAAACACTCATGACGGCATGTCTTCCGCCACCATCTAAAACGAAAAAGGCGGACGATTTCCTTCTCTTCGCTGTGACCTTCTATCGAATCTCAGAGGCTCGTTCATGAAATCATCCGCCTTTTTTTCATACAAAACGCTCATGACGGGCACTTGTCACCATCTAATAGCGAAAAAGGCGAATGATTTCCTTCTCTTCGCTGTGACCTCCTATCGAATCTCAGAGGCTCGTTCATGAAATCATCCGCCTTTTTTTCATACAAAACCCTCATGGCGATAATCCATCACCATCTCAGTTGAAAAAGTTCTTTATAATAGCTTTTATATTTGCTAGAATAAAAAGCAGTGGATTTTTGATACTATTATTTACCCTTTTTAGGGAAAGGAGAAAGCTATGTCCATAATAGAAGCAATCATTTTTGGCATTGTCCAAGGGTTAACTGAGTTTTTGCCTATTTCTAGTACTGCTCATATTGTCATTACTCAACTTATTTTAGGAACGACTTTTCCTGGATTAACGTTTGAAATTTACTTACATATCGCTTCAATATTTGCGGTGATGATTTACTTTAGAAAAGATTTAATCCAAGTCATTGTCGGTTTTTTTAGTTACTTTACATCTAGAACTAAAGAGAATCGAGTACAGTTTTTGTTCGGACTTTATATTATCGTTGCAACAATTATTACCGGTGGGCTAGGACTAGTTCTAAGTGACTTTATCGGGGTCACGATGAAAACTCCGCCTTTTATTGCTGGCGCCTTAATCGTTACTGGATTTGGATTAATTTTTATTGAAAGAGTTCACCGTTACGGCTCACGCACTGAAAAAGATATGACATTTTTGGACTCAATTATTGTTGGTTTAGGACAAACCCTTGCTGTTTTACCTGGGATCTCTCGTTCTGGCTCAACATTAATTGTAGCCCTTCTTGTTGGGCTAAACCGTGAGACAGCTGTTCGCTACTCATTTTTACTTGCTATTCCAGTTATTCTAGGTTCAACAGTTTTAGCAGTCGGTGATGTAAGTACTGAAGTATTCGCTGCGATTGGTACACCTGCACTAGTAATCTCATTTATCACAACTTTTATTTTTTCTTGGCTAGGAATTATCTGGCTCATTGATTTCTTAAAAAGAAGTAAATTAATCTATTTTGCCATTTATTGTTTCGTTGTCGCTATTTTAGTATTCTTATTTCTTGAACCAACAACAGTTATTGACATTTAAATAACCAAAAAGAGAGGATGGCACTTGCCATCCTCTCTCTTTGGTTATTTAAACGTATCTTCAAATGACTTAACGATAGCGTCACTGTTTAAATCAGTGCCAATTAAAATCATGCAAGGCTCCACATTAGTTTTCGTTTTTAAGCGATTTAATATTAACTGTTCCGAAGAATATTGAAATTGAAATAACCCTACCGTCTCTTTTAATTGAACTATTCCCTTACCCCGAACTAAAGTTTTAGGAAGTTGTTTTAACCATCTTTCTAACTGCAATCGATCGATAGGCCTTTTTAATGCAATTTGTATCGCTTGAAATGAATGGTTATGAGTATGCTCTTGGCAAGTGTGCTCTCCACTGCAACCACACATACTAGACTCTAGTAAATTCAGTGCTGATTTGTTACCTCGGCTAGTTACTATGCGTCTTTCCATTAGTTCCCTAATGTCCACATTCCCATAACTCGCCTCCACAACAGGGGCATCACTTCTCTTTATTTGTTCGACCTTCTTTTTAACTTTTTCAAATTCCTTCTCATTGATTAAATCTATTTTATTCAAAAGAATATAGGTACTCGTAGTAATTTGAGACTTTAAAACTGTACGTACTTCTTTAGAACTTGAAAAAATACTTTGATATTCTAAATACTTACTCGCATCAAGTAAGTTAATAACTGAATACAAATCAATATGATTAATTAGAAGTGGCTCGGTAAGAGCATCAACAATTTCTAAAGGGTTAGCAACTCCTGTACCTTCAATTAGTAAAATATCTGGAGTATCTTCTTTACTTAAAGAAGTTAAAAAAGAATATAATTCCTTCGTAAAATCCCCTTGAATTGAACAACAAATACAACCATTCAGCATTTCTAGTACATTTTCATCACTAAATAACTCTTCTTCAACATTTGTTTCACCAATTTCATTTAAAACAATCGCCGGTTTAAGATTTTGTTCTTTATAATAAGTAAGTATTTTTTGCAGTAAAGTGGTCTTTCCACTTCCTAAAAAACCAGTAATTATATAAGCAGGTACTGTTTTTATCATCGTATCCTCCACCTTCATTATGCTAAATTTAAATTTAGCATAAGAAAGAAAAAACCTCAAATAAGAATCATTACTTTTTATATACAAAACCCTCATGACGGCATTCCGTCACCATCAACCATGAAAATTGACGACTGAGTTCCCTCACTTCGCTGTAAGGCTACTGATCTCAATCACATCATGAGATACATCTTAGAGAAATCACCGTGCAGCTTTGCGACGAGTAACCGCAGGAGCAACTTCTATCGGATTTTAGAGGCTCGTTCGTGAATCTCAGTCGTCAAAATCTTATTTTTCATACAAAACAATAGTTTTTGTTGAAAAAGGTATAAATAGGTCGATTCAAAAAGGCTTTGTTTATGTTACAATACAATAATGAATATTTGATTATAATTTCTACTTTTAAAAGCAAAGCAGCTTGGCTTTTAAAAATAGTCATCCATTAAAATTATTTATAGGAGTAGATCATTATGAACTTAAAAGAGTCTGTATCATCTTTAGTGAAAGATTTACTCGGAGTTGCTCTATTACTAGCTTTTTTATTGTTATTTTTTAATATTGATAAAATCAAAAATACAAGTACACTATCAGACTTACCTGATAGTATTGTTAATGTAAATACTATATTTATTAGTATTATAATAGAAGCTTTTCCGTTTATTTTGTTAGGAGTATTCGTTTCTGCGTTAATTCAAATTTACGTTTCAGAAGATACAATCCAAAAATATTTACCTAAAAGTGCACTTGGCGCACTATTTCCAGCAGCTATTCTTGGGGCAATTTTCCCTATATGTGAATGCGCCATTGTTCCAGTCGTACGCCGATTAATTAAAAAAGGAATGCCACTACATGTAGGTGTCGTATTTTTAGTGGGAGCACCAATTCTAAATCCGGTGGTTTTTGCGTCAACATACTTTGCTTTTAGAAATAATCCAACGGTTCTTTATTCACGAATGGGACTAGCTTTCATTTTAGCCATACTAATTGGAGCGATTATTTATTTTATTTTCAGAAAAAATTCGGATCAATTAAAATGGAGTAAAGAAGAATTACTAGGAAAACAAGTTGTACAAAAGGTACCTGTAGCAGTGACCACAAAAACAGCTCGAGTAAAACAAACGATGTATCATGCCGCTGATGAGTTTTTTATGATGGGAAAATATTTAATTGCTGGAGCGTTTATCGCAGCTCTTTTCCAAACGTTTTTAGATCGTAGTGTTTTGCAAGCGCTCGGATCAAATGAGTATTCAGCAACTTTCGTTATGATGGCATTTGCTTATGTGTTATCATTATGCTCAGAAGCAGACGCTTTTGTTGCGGCTTCTTTTGCAAATAATTTTACAACGAGTTCTATCATCGCCTTTTTAGTATATGGACCGATGATCGACTTAAAAAATACAATTATGCTACTTGCCTTCTTTAAAACGAAGTTTGTTTTAGTCTTTATTAGTACAGTAACTGCGGTCGTTTTTGGATCTGTTTTATTTTTACACTTTTTCATTTTGTAATACTTTTATAGATTGGAAGTGAATTCTATGAATAGTAATGGAGATTTAAGTTTTCATGCTTATATTAGAGGAATTATTCTGTTCGGTTTTGCGTTATTAATTTTAGGGTTAATTATTACAGATAACATGAAATATTACATTGCACCAAAAATGATGCCCTTTATCTATTTTTCAGTTGCTATGTTCTTTCTATTAGGGATTATTCAAATTTTTCGCAGTACGAAAAAAGGACAATCCGAACAAGAGGAGGATTGCGATTGCGGGCTAGACCATCAAGTATCAGGGCCTACGTGGCTTAAATTTGTCATATATTCTATATTTATTTTACCGTTGTTAACGGGCTTTATTATTCCGGACCAAGCTTTAAATAGCACCATCGCTGCAAATCGAGGTATTATTTACGGTTCTGGAAACGCCCAACCAGTAACTCCAGTTGATAATGAGCCGTCCAATACTCCTAGAACGGACCAATTTTTAAATGACCCGGAAGGATATTTATCGAGCATTAGTGAAGATCCGTTTGACGATGATTTAGAACATTATCGAATTGAAGACTTTTACGATGAAGATTGGTTTAATGAATATTACGATTCATTACTTATCGAGTTATTAGAGGAGCCTGTAATTAAAGTCACTGATGAAAATTATTTAGATGTAATGACTCTTTTAGACTTGCATTTAGATAAGTTTATTGGTAAAGAGCTTGAAACTACCGGTTTTGTGTATCGAGAGTCTGATTTTGACGACAACCGCCTAGTTGTTGCTAGATTTTCGATGACATGTTGTACTGCGGATGCCGGTGTTTACGGTACGTTAGTGGAAACAGACGAAGCTTCAGCGTATGAAAATGATATGTGGATTAGAGTTAGAGGAACCATTCATAAAACTGAGTATCACGGCTTCAAATTACCGGTTATTCAGCTTAGAGAAGTTACTGTTGTTGCTGAACCCGACTCTCCTTATGTTTACCCAAGCTTTAGATAATTAACAAGAAAAGCGCAAAGAGATGATTTATAATAGTCATCCCTTTGCGCTTTTTATATTTACTGCTCTTTTAATAAGCGAGCTACTTCATTGACATCTTTGTCTCCACGACCTGAAATGTTAATAATAATAATTTGATCTTCACTCATTTTAGGAGCTTCTTTAACGACATAAGCTACAGCATGTGCGCTTTCTAACGCTGGAATAATTCCTTCTGTACGAGCAAGTTCTTGAAACGCATCTAAAACTTCCTGTTTAGTCACTGTAAAATATTCAGCCCGACCACTGACTTTTAAATAACTATGCTCTGGTCCAATACCTGGGTAATCAAGGCCAGCAGAAATAGAATTTGTCGGCATTGGATTTCCCTGATCGTCTTGTAAAACTAAACACTTAAAACCATGTAAAACACCTGGCGTTCCTTCTGTTAAACTAGCAGCTTCTTCTGGTTCAACGCCTACTAAACGAACATTTTCTTCAGCAATATATTCTGCAAAAGCTCCGATGGCGTTACTGCCACCACCAGCACAAGCAACGACCATATGTGGTAATCGACCTTCTTTTTCTAAGATTTGTCGTTTAGATTCTTTGCTTATGATCGCTTGAAAGTGTCTTACAATCGACGGAAATGGATGTGGCCCAACGGCTGAGCCTAATAAATAAAACGTATTTTCATAGTTAACGACTAAGTCATTTAGCGCCTCATCTACAGCATCTTTTAGTCGGCCTTGCCCTTTATGAACGGCAACAACCTTTGCGCCAAGAAGTTCCATTCGAAATACATTTAGAGCTTGCCTTCTTGTATCTTCAGCACCCATATAAATGATACAGTCCATACCAAGCATTGCACATGCAGTAGCGGTAGCAACCCCATGCTGCCCTGCACCGGTTTCAGCAATAATACGATGCGCACCCATTCTTTTTGCTAGTAATATTTGTCCTAAAACATTGTTAATCTTATGAGCACCTGTATGATTAAGGTCTTCTCGTTTTAAATATACTTTTGCACCACCTAACTTTTCAGTTAAACGTTTAGCAAAAGTTAGTGGATTTTCCCTACCTACATATTCCTTCAAGTAATATATATATTCCTCATTAAAATCAGGATCGTCTTTATACTTCTCAAATGCTTCTTCTAGTCTGTCAAGTACTGGCTGTAATTGTGGTGGTACAAAGCTACCTCCAAACTCTCCGAAATAACCTTTTTCACTCTTCTCCACATTCATCGTCTCAACTTTACTCATCTCATCTCATCCTTTCAATCTCTAAACTATTCTAAACTATCTCTATAATATCAGTAAATTACGACATCTTCAATATTAGCTTTTACAATATGTTTAATGATTACTTACCCCGAGACAATGTTCATTTTGACTCGGATGATTTAGTTCAATTTCACTATCGTTTTTCATTAAATAATATTGAACACTATCAATTAGCGCTAGCCAACTTGCTTTTATGATATTTCCTGAGACACCAATTGTACTCCATTTTTCATTACCATCCGAAGATTCAATTAAAACTCTTACTTTTGATGCTGTGGCTTCCGTTTCATCAAGGACCCGTACTTTGTAATCTGATAAATTCATATTTTTTATAATCGGATAAAACTGTTCTAAACCTTTACGTAAAGCATGATCAAGAGCATTCACAGGTCCATTGCCTTCCGCTGCTGTTAAAACCACTTCATCTTGAACACAAAGTTTCACTACCGCTTCTGTTGAAAATACTTGATCTCCATTTTTTTCAATAAAAATTTTATAATAATCTAATGTAAAATAATCTTTCCATTCATCAAAGCCCTTTTTTACTAATAGTTCAAAAGATGCTTCTGCTGCTTCATATTGATAACCTTCATGTTCCTTTTCTTTAATCGTATCAAGCAGCTTTTTACTCATTGGATCTTTTTTATCAAATGTATAATTCCATTCTTTTGCCTTAAACATTAAATTACTTTGTCCTGATAACTCGGAAACTAGAACACGCCTCGTATTCCCCAACGATTCAGGTTTTACATGTTCATACGTCTCAGGATGTTTCAAAACTGCACTTACATGCATTCCACCTTTATGAGCGAAGGCACTTTTTCCTACGAAAGGTTGATTGCTCGGAGCAGTTTGATTAGCAATTTCATGGACATATTTTGAAATTGAAGTTAATTTAGTTAATTTTTCTTCACCGATACAATCGAAGTTTAATTTCATTTGTAAGTTTGGAATTACTGATATTAAATTAGCATTGCCACAGCGCTCACCATAACCATTCATTGTTCCTTGTACTTGCCTTGCTCCAGCTTGAATGGCGGCTATAGAATTAGCTACTGCCAATTCTCCATCATTATGACAGTGAATTCCAACTTGAACCGAAACTTTACTACAAACATCTTTAACAATTTCAAAAATTTCGTGCGGAAGAGTACCACCATTTGTATCGCAAAGGGCAATACAGTTAGCTCCAGCTTTTTCTGCTGACAGAATTGCTGCGATAGCATATTCCCGATTGTTTTTATAGCCATCAAAAAAATGCTCTGCATCGAAAATGACTTCTAAGCCTTTTTCTCTTAAAAATAAAACGGAATCAGAAATCATTTGTAAATTTTCGTCTAGTGTTGTTCTTAATGCTTCCTTAACTTGAAAATCCCATGTTTTTCCGAATATGGCAACGGCCTTAACACCACTTTCAATCAATTTTTGTAAGTTTTCGTCTTCTTTAGCTCTTACCCCGATTCTTCTTGTACTTCCAAAAGCTGTGATCGTTGCGTTTTCTAAGTTCAGATGCTGAACTCTTTTGAAAAACTCCATATCTTTCGGGTTACTTCCTGGCCAACCACCTTCTATATAATGAATCCCTAGTTGATCCAGCTTTTTGACAAGCTTTAGTTTGTCATCGACTGATAAGCTTACTCCTTCTCCCTGCGTACCATCACGCAATGTCGTATCAAAGAGAAAAACTTGTTCTCTCAAGCTAATTCCCCCAATGCAATATAATGTAATACATTAACGTATCTCATCACTAATTTTTTTTAATAATGCCTCCAATTATACCACAGCTTATCTATTATTTCTATCTGTTTTCTAAAAAATTAAAATAAATAGAAAATTTTTTTAAAAAAAAGTGATCAATAAAAGTTTTAGTTTCTCCTCATTATATTTAAACGAACTACCCGGGGTTTCCATCTAAATATAATTTACCTAAAGAGTACTGATACTTTTAGTGATCACGATAAAACCTTATTTTTCTGCTAACCTTTGAATGTGCAAAGCGATATATGCTTGTTCAGATAAAGGGAATTCATAACCATAATCAGCTTTTACCATTTCAGAGATTTTCCCGGCAACTTGAAAGGCTGTTTTATGATTCTTCTTAATAACTTGAAGCATTTCATCATCAATGTCATGAAAAGGCTCCTGTTCTTGAAGCCTTTGAAAAGCAAACCGTAAATGTGTTAAAAGGCGCTGATATGCGACCGATTGATCTTGAATTTTGATATTAAATTCTCCCTCAACAAGCTCCACTACATCACTGATAAACGTTGTTACATCAAGTGAAGATTTAACACTTGTACGATTCATTTTAGCAGTATGAATATGTAGGGCAATATAGCCTACTTCGTCTTCAGGAATATCAAAATTCATTTGACTTTTTATTCTATTTTTCGCCCAAAGTCCGATCTCATATTCTTCTTTATACAAAGCCTTGATTTCTGCTAATAACTTATTTTGAATAACATAGCCTTGCTTTAAACGTTCAAAAGCAAAAGACAAATGGTCGGTTAATGCGACGTGAATATGATCATTTAACGGAGCCATGAGTGCGCCTTCTGCATAACTAATGATTTCTTCTGCGATTTTAATATGCTCCATAGGTAGCGTACTTAAGATTTCCTGGAATTTTTCGTATTCCATCCCATCTTCCATAATGAACACTTTTTCAATTTTAGCTTTTGCTACAACATCGTTTTTCTTTTTTTGGAAAGCGATCCCAGAACCCATGACGATCTTCTCAATGCCATCTTCATCAACAATCACAGCATTATTATTCAATACCTTCTTAATTTTCATTTCTTCCTTCTCCTTTATAACAAGCTATCCTAATCTTAATTAAAATGATGACATTTGTATAGATAGCTTATCTTAACATTTAAGGAAGTAATTTTAAAAATATTTTATTTAAGTTTCACTTGTAATACTTTTGTAGTCCCACGATTTACGTCAGTCACATTCTCTTTTATGAGTTCACTTACGATGTCACCATTCGTAATAATAACAGGAGTAACCGTGCTAGCAGCTTTTTCTTTAACTAAATCTAAAGAAAATTCCACTAAACGATCTCCTACTTTTACTTTGTCACCTTCTTTAATAAAAGTAGTGAAGCCTTCTCCCTTCATACTTACTGTTTCTAAACCGATATGAATCAAAATTTCCATACCACCTTCTGATTTAATTCCGATTGCATGTTTTGTCGGAAAAACTTGAACAATTTCTCCATTAATAGGTGACGTCACTAAACCTTCTGTTGGTTCAATCGCAAATCCGTCTCCCATCATTTTTTGAGCAAACGTTGGGTCAGGAACATCTTCAATTTTAACTAACTTTCCTTCTAAAGGGGCAACAATTTCCTCCTGATCAATCTTAACAACTTTTTCTTCTTTTCCAAATCCAAATAATTTTTTTAACATGAATATCATCCTCTCTTTTTCGTTAGAATTCCACATTTACAAATAAAAAAACCTAAAATACATAAAGGAATCTCCTCTACGCACTTTAGGTTTTGCCTGCTTGCCAGTAACAATCCTGTTTATTATTTTAAAAGTCGACCGAGCATTTCTTTTTTCATACAAAATATGAGCATTTAACATTGGAACAAGAACTATAATATATAAATTTACTATGTTGATGAAGGATTGTCAATATCGTAAGATTCATCATATATATGTTTAATAACAACAAAAATTTTTCCTTGAGGAAAGAGGTGGACAACAATGAGAAAAATTAATAAAATTCCAGCTCAACGTCTCATGAATTATACTGAATTGCTATACAAATTAAAGGTTTTTTCAGCTAAAGACAAAAATGAAATTTTAAACAAATTAAATGAAAATCAGTGAGTAAATACAAGGAAACACGAACGTTAATAACACTTTCGTTAAAATTATTCGTAAAATGCTGTTCACTCATGAAAACTTATGCTATAATCACTTCAACAAATAAAATATTAATACTCGTATAATCGCAGGGATATGGCCTGCAAGTTTCTACCGAATTACCGTAAATGATTCG
>SKSA01000121.1 GCA_007118195.1 Anaerobacillus sp.
ATCTTCTCGGTTAATTGTCTTTTTTCGAATTGGAATTTTGCTTGATCAATAATTAAATCGGCAAATAAACTATAGATTTTTTCTGTTTCTTTGTCCACCGGAGCAAACGGATTATCTTCTAACACCGCAACAAATTGCGGATTTTTTTTGGCATCTTTAAAATTTAATTGAATATATATTTCCTCTTCCTTATTCAAGCGAATATCATGAAAGGATTTCTCAGCATCCATCGTAACATGTTGTCTTTTATGAAAACTAAAAGGGATGTAGTCTACGTCATTTGCTGAGATGATGAGAGATTTCGGACAATATTCTGCATTTTCAACAAAGTGAACCTTCTCCATTAGCTGATCATCACTCATTAAATAATTCAACAACCAGGCACACTCTCTACGTTTTAATTGATAATTATTTAAAAACCACTTTAAAAAATCCTTTTTCTCTAAAATCGAAATGGCACTACTCATCATTATCCCCCCCCTATTAAAATAACAGCATCCAGAATTAAGAAAAGCGTAAAGAAAATACGGTATTAATTACTATAATATTCTTTTTTTTTTGTGAAATTCCTTTTATTTTTTCAAATAATTTTAACATGAATTTCATAATGATTTTTAGCGCCACTAAAATACTTCAACAAGTTGAGTAAACAGTTCTCATTTGTTTTTAGAAATACATAATGAGCCAAGCAGGCACTTGGCAACAGCCCCTAAAGTAATAACAAGATTCTTTTAGAAAAGAGTCTTACCATTCAACGTTGTACGCATATTTATTTGCTGGTCCAATGGTATAACAGCAAAAACCTTCGATTTCTACCTTCTTTACTAAGTTTAAATGGTTGAGCATTTCTAAAAAGCGTTTTTGGATAATATCTTCCTTACGATCAAAATAATAGTCTTCTACAAATGGAGATAATGACGTAATGATACACTGTTCTTCTAATCCCTCTCCTTCGTTTAGTAAATCCAACAAAAGATGATATAAAAGTGATATTGAAGGAATCGGGCGCTTATAAAGCTTAAGCCAATATTTTACGATATCTTTCATAAACTCTTCTAGTTTTAATTGATACAATGCCTCTACTGATTGGCCTAATGTTAAATCGCCACGATCTTCTCTAAGCCAACCTTTATCAAAGCAGAAATCGTAAATTAATGAAAAGCGGTCGGGATATTGTGAAAATCTCCTCCCGTAACCAAAGCGCCATTTTTCATTTGGGAGTTCTTCCTTAATACAAAAGCCTTTCATTATTAACTGATAATCTTTTTTATGAACCATTCCATTTTTTGTTAAAGGTAAACGTTGTTCAGCAACAATATCGATTAAATAAAATAAATCATTGATAATTTCTATTTCTTCACTAACGCCTCTTCCAATTGGTAAAATGAATGTATCCTCATTGATCGTCGACTTAAACTGAAGAACGAGTTCATTTTTAATTTGTTTTGGAATGAGAAAATTATTGCCTTCATACGTAAACAAAATCCCCGCTGATATTAGTTCATTTATCTGCTTTTTAAAAACGCCCTCCTTTAACTTCGGTGTATATCCGCGTAGCTCTTCTTCTGATAAAAGTAACTTTCGGTCATAACAAAGTGATAAAGAAATTCGTTTCGCATCATTTGACAACTTTTGAAATTTTGCTGTTAGCTCATTTTTATTAATAAGTTTCGGATAAAGTATTTCGACCATTTCTCGTTTGGAATTGGCATTGTAACTAGCATCATCATAATCCTTTAATAGGTTTAATAATTGCCGCCGATCTTGAAAAAGTAATACATCGATTAAATTCATTTTTCTCACCGTTCTTCCTAAACTAATTGACTACTGTTTAGTATGAACGATTTAAAAAAACTTATTATTTACTCATTTAAATGAAAAAGAAATTCCTGTAAATGAGTCTTCGAGTCGTCAATATCTATCGCTTTCTTTAACATTTCTTTTCCTTTTTGTTGATAACCACCCTCAAGTAGTACTTGTCCGAACTCTTCTAAAAAGTCGCTATCATGCGATAAGCTATTAGCCAATTGTTCAAATAGCTTTAAAGATTCTTCGTATTCATCTAATACCCATTTTGCTGATGCTAAAAACCAATCAAATAACGGATCATCTTCGCCAAGTTCTTTTACGTAATAAATTAATTCTTGAAGCTCATCATAGCGTTCACCTTTTTTAAGAAGACTCGCTAACATTTTAACCCCCTCAAAATTAGCAGGGTTAATCGCAACTACTTTTCTTAAGTAATCCTCCCCTTCACTGACAAAGCCATTATTTAAAGAAATCCTTGCCCCTTGAACATATAGCGCTTCATTGAATTCATCGATTTCGATCCCTTTTTTGATAATTTGAAGTGCCTCGTGAATTTGCCCCTCTTCTTCGTAAGCTTCTCCTAGATAAGGGTATACACTTGAATAACTCTCATCCATATCAATGACCGTTTCAAATTGTTGAATCGCAGTTGGGTAATCACCTAACTGAAATGCTGTATAACCATAGCCAAAATGATCATCAATGATTTTACCACCTTTGATCCCTTCACGATAATAAGTGATCGCCTCTTCAAAATAACCAGTTGCACTATAGGCTTCAGCTAATCGCAACTCAATATTCGTTCCATCTAATTCCTCTTCTGACGCTATAACTCGTTTATAATATGGAATACTCTTTAAATAATCCCCTCTTGATAAGTAAAATTCCCCTAACCCAAATTGAACAACCGGTTCATTTGGTACTTTTTTCTCTGCGTTTAATAACTTCAATTCTGCCACCTCGTCAAGCCCTTGCAATTGATATAAATCAGCAAGTAACAACTGAGCTTGAACATAAACATGATCATTTTCGTTAATTTCAAGAAGTATTTCAATTGCTTCATCTTCTTGGTCTAAATCAATTAATAGTTCCGCCATAAACGTATATAGCTCTCCCTCATCGGGATACAACAATACTAACTCATCCATAATTTCCTTAGCTAAATCTACTAAACCTAACTCATAATAAATTTCAGCAATCGAATATTTTGTTTCATGGTCAGCCGTTTTGTTAACCTTCTTTAATTGTGCTAATCCTTCTTCCATTTTCCCTGTTTCAATCTGCTTTAAAGCTTTTTTAATCCCTATATTCATCTTCACTACTCCTATCAAAAAGAAAAACCACCGAAATGATGGTGGATTTAGTCATACTATCATTATAGACAATTGTAGTAATAATAATCAATTAGAAAGGCATAAACGGCTTTAGGTACAAAATTAATCTCCTAGCATGAATATCTGTGATGGTTCAAGCGCCTCACTAATTGGTACAAACTTTTTCGGGACTTTCACTTCAAGTTCTTTACCTATTCCTGGTTGCATCAAGATTGTCGATCCCGCTTTTTTCACTTGTCCGGTTGCAAATACTACTTTTGGTCGTACTCTCTCGAAATCTATTTGACCATCTATTAAATTTTCTTTTAAAAATAATAAATAATCTGCATCACAATTCACTTGGAGTGAACCTTTCTCAGGATACACACCAATGGTTAAAAGAAATTGTTTTGATAAAGGTGTCTGTTCATTAGGTACCGAAGTTTTGGTAGTGATTTTATTCATCGTCAATAATTCGGCCCATTCACTTTTTAACCGATTTAACTTTCTTTTAGAAGCTTCTACATTCCAAATTGGAATAATTGCTGGTTGGTATGGAAAGAGTTCTTGACGAATCCATTGCCACTGAACAGAATACATATCATACATATCATTGACATCAACAAAGATAATTGGGACTTTTAATTTACAACACTTTCTCACAAAAGTGACAGAAAGTTTGCTTAAAGGTACTTTAACACCGACAACGTAATCGATACTACTATTAATGAGTGCATGTTTAGCCTGTTTAAGTCTCGTGTATAATTGGTTTTCATACTGAATATCACACGCTGTAATATAGGTTGTGCAACCAAGGTTTAGTAAATGCTTCATCCTTTCTTTAAAAGCGTGGAAATCATTCATATGAACAACGTCAAAGTCAATCATTACATGACCAGGTGTAACAACAAACTGATCAGCATTTATTCTCATGTGATTATATTGAGTAAAATGATTCGCCTTATAAAGAACTTTTGACTCGTCGAACAAAAATGAATTTTTCTGCTCCTGACCATAAAAAAGTGTACAAGCATTTTCAATAATATATTTCATTTTTCCCTCCCCACATTGAGCCTATTCCTTATTGACAAGCTATGTTTCAAAACTAGCTTATATGACAAAACAAAAAAAGTTCCTGTCTAAAGCGACAGGAAAAATGTGGTTGGAGTGGAGAATTTACTTCGTAGGTCCGTCACGCTGACAGATTTCAACGAAGTTAAAACTTCTGCAAATCAAAAGTTATTAATTATTAAATAGGGAATTGTTTATAAATATCATTATATACGAACAAATTTAAATGTCAATAAATTTTCTGAAAATTTTTTATTTTTAAATTAATTCATTTAAATGCTCAAAAAAGTTTGGGTAAGAAACATCGATCGCATCAACACCATGAATCACTATTTCTTCATTAGCTATACATCCAGCAATAGCCATTGCCATTCCTATACGGTGGTCTCCAAAACTAGCCACTTCACCACCCGTTAATTTTGTAGGACCTTGAATAATCATTCCGTCCTCCGTCGCTTCAACATTTGCGCCCAGTTTTTTCAATTGATTTACTACAGTATCAATACGGTTTGTTTCCTTAACCTTAAGTTCTTCGGCATCTTTAATAATTGTTGTACCATTAGCTTGCGTTGCTAACACCGCAATGACCGGTATTTCATCAATTAAACGTGGGATCATCTCACCACTAATTTCAATTCCTGATAACTTTGAAGTGCTAATTGTTAAATCAGCGATTTTTTCCTCATTAACTACCTTTTCATTTTTAAGTTGTAGCCGAGCACCCATATTGTTTAAGACATCAATAATTCCAGTTCTTGTATCATTAATGCCTACATTTGTTAACGTTATCGTACTATTTTCTACAATAGCACCTGCCACTAAAAAGAATGCTGCTGAAGATATATCTCCAGGGACTGTTACATGTTGGGCTTTAAGCATTTGAGGTCCACGAACTGAAACAGTTGTGTTTTTTTCTTCAAGTTCAACACCAAAAGCCGTTAACATTCGTTCTGTATGATCACGCGATTTATACGGTTCAGTTACTGAAGTCAGTCCATTACTTTGCAATCCAGCAAGTAAAATTGCAGATTTCACTTGCGCGCTAGCAACAGGAGAGTTGTATAAAATTCCGTTCGTTCCACCTCCACGGACAGATAGCGGTGTAAAGTTTCCTTCGCCACGACCATCGATTTTCGCTCCCATTTGCTTCAGTGGATCGGTTACCCTTGCCATTGGCCTTTTCGCAATCGATTCATCACCAATCACAACAGAATGGAAAGGTCTCGTTGCTAAAATACCTAACATTAGGCGCGTCGTTGTCCCTGAATTACCTACATCTAATATTTCACTAGCCTCTTTTAATCCTTCCCACCCATTTCCGTATACAGTAACTTCATCTTCATTTTGTTCAATATGAACACCGAGCTTTTGAAAACACGAAATTGTACTTAAACAATCATCCCCTGGTAAAAAACCTTCGATGGTCGTTTTACCGTTTGCAATTGCACCAAACATTACAGCACGATGAGAAATAGATTTATCTCCAGGAACTTTAATCGTTCCGTTTAATCCTTGAACACGTTCTACTACTTTTTTTGTCATGTTTGTTCCTTCCTCCTCTTACTATGAACTGATATAAGCCTCGTATAAATTATTTGTTAAGCATACTAAAGCTTGATCTCGATCCTGATCTGAACGGAAGCTTAAACGTAATACTCCCATGATATCTTCTCGAGTCTCTAAAATTCGAATATTGGTAATACTAATTCCTTCTTTAGCTAATATCCCTGTAACATCTGAAATGACACCAGGATGATCAGGTACATCAACAAATAAATCGTAAAAAGAGGGGATTGCACCTTTTTGTTTCGTAGGTAGACCATCACGAAATTTTTTTGCGGTTTCAAAATATTGATAAATATTGCTCTCATCAGCTGTTTCAATAATACCTTTTACTCGTTCCATTTCGTCTTGCCAGTTCGTTAACAGCGTAAGTAACGTTTGCTTATTTTGAACAAGAATATCTCGCCACATAATTGGGCTAGCCGAGGCTATGCGAGTAATATCCCGAAAGCCACCCGCCGCTAAATCTGAAAGCAAAGGCTCTTCTTTTTCTAACTTACTTACTTGATGAACTAAACTAGCTGCGATTAAATGTGGAAAGTGGCTGATTACCCCTGCTAATTTATCGTGCTGTTCCGGAGTCATCTCAATAAACTTTGCTTTCGTTCCTTTAAGCCAATTTTGCAAATGAATAATTTTATTCATATTAGTTTCGCTAGAAGGTGTTAATATGTAAAAAGCATTTTCAAATAGGTGAGCCTTTGCCGCTTCAACCCCAGTTTTATGAGAACCTGCCATCGGATGTCCGCCAATAAATGTAACATCTTTTTTTGCTAATATTTTTGCATTTTCAACAATTTTTTCTTTCGTACTACCAACATCTGTAATAATTGCCGATTGCTTTAAATCGTAGTTAATTAATTCCAAAATTATCTGTTCTGTTTTTGAAACAGGAGTTGCCACAATAATTAGATCCGCACCAATAACCCCTGCTTCAATAGTCTCAGCTACTTCATCAATAACACGTAGCGACTTTGCCACTTTTAATTGGTTTTCATTTATATCATAGCCATAAATGCGGCAATTTTGATGTTCTTTTTTTATGGCTAAGGCAATTGAACCACCAATTAAACCTAAGCCGATGATTAAAACTTTTCGTTTATCCAATGATTAGTATACTCCCTTCCTCTAACTCAGGTAATTCGTTAATTCTTTAATAATCGCTTCATTTTGTTCTGAGCTACCTATAGTAACCCTTATCGAAGTGGGAAAACCAAGCGCTTCACCAGAACGAACGATAAACCCTCGCTCTAATAAGTAATTAAATACATCATTCCCTGGTCTTTTTAAATCGATTAAAATAAAATTCCCTTGTGAAGGATAATACGATAAGTTTTCTTTATGACAAAACTGATAAAATTGTTCTAACCC
>SKSA01000339.1 GCA_007118195.1 Anaerobacillus sp.
AAACAAAGCAACGAATGGCCGAAAGGGGTATTGAGGTTTTACTTGTTACGGATCCTGCAAATATTAATTATCTTTCAGGTTATGATGCCTGGTCCTTTTACGTGCATCAAATGTTAGTCATAGTCATAGATGAACCGCAGCCGATTTGGATTGGTCGCAACCAAGATGCCAATGGAGCGAAAGTGACGACGTGGTTGAGGGAAGAAAATATTATTCCGTATCCTGATTACTACATTCATTCGACCATTAATCATCCGATGGAATTTATTGCAGATAAATTAAAACAGATTGGTCATGGGAAACGATATGTCGGAGTTGAGATGGATAATTATTATTTCAGTGCAAAAGCTTATGAACAATTAAAAAAGCATTTATGCTACGCAACATTCAAAGATGCAGGTTTACTAGTAAACTACGTTCGCATTATCAAGTCTGATCAAGAAATAGAATATATGAAGCGTGCCGGGAAAATTGCTGAAGCTGCGATGAAAAAAGGCATCGAGAATGTTCGCACAGGTAAGCGCGAATGTGACGCAGCTGCGAACATTTATTATCAAATTGTATCAGGTACAAAGGAATTCGGAGGTGACTATCCGGCGATAGCACCACTACTTCCGACAGGTGAAAATACATCAAGTCCTCACTTAACGTGGACAGATCGTACTTTTCAACAAGGAGATTCGGTAATCATTGAATTAGCGGGTTGTTATAAACGTTATCATGTACCGATCGCACGCACGATATCAGTAGGTGCACCAAATAACGAGCTTAAGCGAATTACACCGATTGTCATCGAGGGACTAAACGAAGTTTTAGAAAGTGTGAAACCAGGGAAAACATGTGGCGATTTAGAAGCGGTTTGGCGTAAATGTCTTCAAAAACACGGAATTGAAAAGGAGTCGCGACTTGGCTATTCTGTCGGCTTGAATTATCCGCCGGACTGGGGAGAGCATACAGCGAGCATCCGAGAAGGAGATCATACGATTTTAAGACCGAATATGACATTCCACTTAATTCCTGGACTATGGTTTGAAAATTTTGGAATTGAAATCAGTGAAACGTTTAGAGTAACGGAAAAAGGTTGTGATGCGTTCACGAACTTTCCAAGAGAGTTAATTGTTCAAGATCCTTTCACTTTTAATAAGCAGGATGGAAAGATAAGTTAAAAAAATGTGAGGCTAACAAAAAGAATTATTCACCACGAGAGGTTACTTTGGTGTTAACTGACTTCAGGCAGGGTAGTTAAAAGACAAAGTACGCTTCAATCATTTGTGATGAACGACTTTTTGTGGAGCCTCCATCTAGTTTAAGCGGTAGAAAATACATTTATTACTATTAAAAGGAGGTTTTTGGAGATGAAAAAATCTAAAATTGGTACAGATGTCGTTTGGTCCGGTGAGGCAGACTATTTAGCTTTTGGTGCAACACAAGTGCCTGTTGTTCATAGTGTATCGTTTGGCTATAAAGACATGGATGAATGGTATGACGTTGCCACAGGTAAAAAAGAAGGCCACATTTACGGACGCAATACTAACCCTACGGTGCAAGCATTTGAAGAAAAACTTCGCTTGTTAGAAGGAGCACAAGCGGCTACAAGTTTTTCAACGGGAATGGCGGCAATTAGCAATACATTAGGTACGTTACTTTTTCCGGGAGACCGCATTGTTTCTATTAAAGATACGTACGGTGGCACGAATAAAATTTTTACCGAATTTTTACCGAAACAGAAGATAGATGTACAACTATGTGAGACCGGAAACCATGAAGAAATTGAAAAGGAAATCGCAAAAGGCTGTAAAGTCGTATATTTAGAAACACCGACAAATCCAACCGTGAAAATCACAGATATCGAACGAATGGTCAAAGCGGCGAAAAAACAAGGGGCTATCGTTGTCATTGATAATACGTTTGCGACACCGATCAATCAAAACCCAATCCAATTTGGCGTCGACCTTGTGATTCATAGTGCGACGAAGTATTTAGGAGGGCATGCTGATGCTTTAGGTGGAGTCGTTTGTGGTGATAAAGAATTAGTCGAATCGATCTTTCATTATCGTGAAATTAATGGTGCGACATTAGATCCGATGGCTGCTTATTTATTGTTACGTAGTATGAAAACGTTAAAACTACGAATCGAACGGCAAAATGAAAATGCGATGGCCATTGCACGTTTTCTTAAAACAGTCGATATCGTTGAAGATGTTTTTTATCCGGGACTCGAAGAACATCCTGGTCATGACATTGCCAAAAAGCAAATGACAGGGTTCGGAGGGATGTTAAGCTTTTCAGTAAAAGGTGGAGTTGATACGGTACGTCATCTGCTACCGAAATTAAAATATGCTAACCGTGCTGCCAACCTAGGTGCCGTTGAAACGATTGTCGGTCCAGCGAGAACGACAAGTCATGTTGAATGTACACCAGAAGAGCGGGCAGCAATGGGAATTCCAGAAGGTTTGATTCGTTATTCAGCGGGAATTGAAGATATAGATGATCTAATTGATGATTTAAAAGAAGCGTTCCAATCGTTACCAAAAGAGAGTTGATAGCCCTTGAAGAAGTTAGATATCGCTACGCGTGCCAAGTTAATAAAACAGGAACTTATTGGTTGGCGGCGCCACTTGCACTGTTATCCTGAATTAAGCTTCCAAGAGGAAAAAACGAGTGTTTATATTCAAAATCAGCTTGAGAAAATGGGCATCGTAGACTTGCAAACGAATATTGCAGGCCACGGTATCGTAGCGACGTTATCTGGAGAAGAGGGACCAGTCATTGGCTTACGTGCTGACATGGATGCTTTACCGATTGAAGAAGAAACTGGGGCTATGTATACTTCACAAAAAAAGGGAGTCATGCATGCTTGTGGGCACGATGCTCACTCAGCAATGCTTCTAGGAGCTGCCAAACTACTAAAAGAAAATCAAAAAGCTGGTAAATTACCAGGAACCGTTAAATTGATTTTTCAACCAGCGGAAGAAGATACGGATGAACATGGCTTAACAGGAGCGCCTCATCTCCTTCAATCGGGTGCAATTGATGATGTCAGTAAAGCCCTTGCCCTCCACGTTTGTCCGTGGCGAAAAACGGGAGAAATTCAAGTTCACCCAGGTCCAAGTATGGCAAATATCGATAATTTCTCGCTAACGGTTAAAGGAACTGGAGGGCATGGTGGCTATCCTCATCAAGGAAAGGACCCGATATGGTTAGTGAGTTTCGTCCTACAAGGAATTTATAGTCTTATAAGTCGTAAAATCAATCCTTTAGACGTTGGAACGATTAGTATTGGAGAAATTCATGGCGGTAAAACAGCAAATGTGATTCCAAACACGGTACAGCTGACAGGAACGATGCGTTCTTATACGAAAGAAGTTCGATCGCAATTAATTCGTGAACTTCAAACAATCGCTTCTATTGTCGAGACCTTAGGAGGAAAATATGAGCTCGAAATTGAGCACGGTGAGCCTGCTCTGTATAACGATCGTAAATTAACCGAGGTCGTGAGGCGATCGGCCCAAGCGCTATATCAAAATATGACCATTTATGACGAACCTTTCGGAATGGGGGGGGAAGATTTTGGTCATATTGCCGAAAATATTCCGAGTAGTATGTTTTTCTTAGGCTGCGGTTTTGAAGGGGAAAATGAGAGAAAGCTTCATACCGCTAATTTTGAAATTGATGAAGAAGCCCTTCCAATTGGAGTAGCTATTTTAGTAGAGTGTGTCGAGAGGTTGTTAGCTAGGTAGAGTTGAAAATTGAAGGTTAAATTCGGTTACTAGCAATATTGGAGGTTTGTGGTAACATCCGCCATTGACTAAAACTACGGAGGTGAACAAATGAAAATTGCATTTATAGGATTTGGAGGAGTCGGCCAGGCTTTAGCCAAGCTTTTTTTAAGAAATGTAGAGCAACTAAAAAAACAGTACGGTATCGAGCCGGTCGTTGTCGCAGTTACAGATGTGATGAAAGGTTCGATCTACCACCCAGAGGGATTAAATACTAACAAATTATTAGAAGTGGTTAACGAAACAGGAAATGTTGAAAACTACCCTGATCAAGCAGGCCTCATTAAAGGTTGGGATAGTTTAAAAACAATCAAGAATTCAAATGCAGATATGATTGTTGAAGTCACATACACGGACGTAAAAACGGGTCAACCTGCAATTGATCATTGTCGTGCCGCTTTTCAAAATCAAAAAAGCGTCGTTACGACCAATAAAGGCCCCGTAGCGTTAGCTTATAAGGAATTATCTGAACTAGCCAAAAAAAACGGAGTGTACTGGGGTTTTGAAGGAACCGTCATGAGTGGCACACCAGCTTTACGTATGCCAATTATCACTCTCGCTGGGAATGAAATATCAGAAATTAAAGGCATTCTAAATGGAACGACAAATTATATTTTAACCGAAATGGAAAAAGGATCGAGTTATGAAGATGCATTAAAAAAAGCACAAAAATTAGGTTATGCCGAAGCAGATCCAACAAGTGATGTTGAAGGTTATGATGCTCGTTATAAAGCAGTTATTCTTGCCAACTATTTAATGGATGAAGAAATTGATGCAGAAGACGTCCCTTGTAAAGGAATAAGTCACTTCACAGAAGAGATGGTTCAGGAGGCGTTGGAAGAAAATAAAAAATGGCGCTTAATTGCTCGAATTAAAAAAAATGAGGAAGGAGTAAAAGCAACAGTTCAACCAGAATTGATCGAAGTAAGTGACCCATTGGCTGGTGTCACTGGGGCAACAAATGCGATTGTGTATGAATGTGACCTTGCTGGGCCAATTATGCTCACTGGTGCAGGTGCAGGTTTAGTAGAAACAGGGTACTCTCTATTAATTGATATCATTGATTTTCAAAGGCAAAACGCCCAAATCTAATTAGAAGGGGAAGGTGGTGCGTGATGCGTACAAAAGTGAAAACGAAAAAAATGCTTTTAGCAGGGAAATGGGTTCATTCTAGTAAATGGATAGATGTCGTAAATCCACAAGATAACTCGCTCATAGCAAAAGTACCTTCAGCCTCAAGAGGGGAAATGCTTCTAGCCATTGAAAAAGCAGATGAAGCATTTAAAAAGACGAGGACGTGGCCGACACACGAAAGGATTCAAGTTTTAAATAAAGCGGCAGATTATATTGCAGAAAACGCAGAAGTATTTGCTAAAACGATAAGTTTAGAAGGAAGTAAAACAATTACTGAAGCTCGTGGTGAAGTGAAAAGAGCGATACAAACGATTAAAATAAGCGCAGAAGAAGCGAGACGAGTTAATGGTGAAACGATCAATTTTGATCAAAGGGAGGGAAGTGAAAATCGATTAGGTTATTATTATCGTTTTCCAATTGGCGTTATCGGTGCCATCACCCCTTTTAATGATCCGTTAAATCTTGTCGCTCATAAAATTGGTCCTGCGATCGCCTCTGGAAACGCAGTGGTTGTAAAACCAGCCTCTGTCACCCCATTAAGTGCATTATTACTAGCAAAAGCGTTTGATAAATCCGGGTTACCGAAAGGTTTTTTATCGGTAATTACAGGATCAGGCGGAGAAGTAGGTGATGTGCTTGTCACCCACCCGGCGGTGAAAATGGTCTCCTTTACAGGTGGTTTAGAAGTTGGTGAGAAAATTGCTCACCAAGCAGGATTGAAAAAAGTTAACATGGAGCTCGGTTCGAACTCTCCAGTGATTGTATTGAATGACGCCAATATCGATGAAGCTTCTGCTGCTTCTGTCTCTGGATCCTTTTCGGCAGTAGGACAAAACTGCATCGGGGTCCAACGCATCTTCGTTGAAAAAGATGTATATGCGATGTTTTTAGAGGATTTTATTACTAAAACGAAAAAACTAGTCGTCGGAGATAAGATGAATGAGCATACAGATGTAGGACCGTTGATTAATGAAAAAGAAGCTCGACGTGTCGAAGCATGGGTGGAAGAGGCTTTAGACCGAGGAGCAAAGCTCGAAATAGGTGGCAAGCGTGACGGTGCTTATTATGAACCAACGGTGTTAACGGAAGTGCCGGAAACCGCCAAAATCGCTAAGGAAGAAATTTTCGGGCCTGTCGTTTTAATCACTCCAGTGAACGATTTGAATGAGGCGATCGACCGATCCAATGACGTCAATTTTGGCTTACAGGCAGGGGTCTTTACGAATGATATCAACAAAGCCTTTTACACGATTAAAAATATTGAAGTAGGTGGCATTATCGTTAATGATAGTAGTGATTATCGAATTGATGCGATGCCATTTGGAGGTATTAAAGGTTCTGGATTAGGTAGAGAAGGCGTTCGTTCAGCGATTGAAGCAATGACAGAGCCGAAAGTAGTTTGCTTTAATTTGGATACAGGATTTTAGCAGAGTGCGAGTGAAACAGTTTCTGCGGTGATTTTATCGAAGGTTATTGAGAGCACAAATTACATCGGTAATTTGTGCTCATTATGGTTATTTTACTTTTTGCAGCAATGTTGACCTCAGCTCAATGGTTAAGTTCGAATCCGATGACAACTCTTCCAATTTTAATCGTAACGATGATCAGTATTGTTGGTGTTAGCTTTATGATCGCAGGTTAAGAGGATATCGCTTTCGATATCCTCTTTGTGTTTCCCTATGTGATTTCGATTATTACTATTATTTAAATAACTGACTTAACCAATTCCAAATTTTAGCGAAGAAACCTTGCTTTTCTTCCTTTTCTACATCAACGCTAATTGTTGTGACCTCTTCTACAGTATCATCTACAACTTCTGTTAGTAGTTGAAATTCTACTCCTTCGACGACTTCAATCATGTCACTTCCAAAATAATCGTAAACGATTTGTGTAGTATCTGCATTAAATGGAGAAATTCCGATATTTAATTTGTTATTTATAACATCTATAGCTGTATGATAAACAGAAATACCTTCTGCTTCGAATACTTGATTTTCAAAAATAGCCGTATCGATCTCGCGTTGTTTTTCGATCAATTGATTCTCTGTGTAATTGACTAATCTAAACGTTACTTCAGCTGGTTCCTCGACGAATGCTTTCATTTCTTCTTTCATTGCAGGTGAAAGTTCTTCTGTAAAAGAGAGGACAATGGTTCCTGATG
>SKSA01000199.1 GCA_007118195.1 Anaerobacillus sp.
ACTCTTCACTCAACACTGTAACTCACACTCTTCACCCAACACTGGCACTTAAATCAAAACTACTACATGAAAAGAAGAATCGAGCTTGATATCCTCAAACTCGATTCTTTATATTATTAAAGTTACATATTACGGCGATACTGTCCGCCTACTTGATATAGGGCTTGTGTGATTTGGCCAAGGCTTGCGACTCTTACGGTTTCCATTAACTCTGCAAAAATGTTGCCATTGGACATCGCTGTTTTTTGAAGTCGTTTTAAAGCCTCTTCTGCTTGATCTTTATTGCGTTCCTGGAATGCTCTTAAGTTGGCAATTTGCTGTTCTTTCTCTTCTTTCGTCGCCCGAGCAATTTCCATTTCGAACTCTTCCTCAGATGGAGCATTCGGATTTAGGTAAGTATTAACTCCAATAATCGGTAGTTCGCCACTATGCTTTTTCATTTCATAGTACATTGATTCTTCTTGAATTTTACCGCGTTGGTATTGTGTTTCCATCGCGCCTAACACGCCACCACGGTCACTGATTTTTTCTAACTCTTGTAACACGGCTTCTTCTACTAAATCCGTTAACTCATCAATAATATATGAGCCTTGAAGTGAGTTTTCGTTTTTGGCAAGTCCAAGCTC
This sequence comes from Anaerobacillus sp., assembly GCA_007118195.1. Taxonomy (GTDB): domain Bacteria; phylum Bacillota; class Bacilli; order Bacillales; family Anaerobacillaceae; genus Anaerobacillus. The sequence continues at coordinate 627 of SKSA01000199.1, forward strand.
TTTAGTAATAATCATCTGGATTGCCATTGCACGACGTACAGATTCCTCGGTAGGCGTTGTTACTGCTTCATCATAGGCGTTTGTATGAAGTGAGTTACAGTTATCATAAATCGCCATTAGCGCCTGAAGTGTTGTACGAATGTCATTAAAGTCAACTTCTTGAGCATGAAGAGAACGTCCAGAAGTTTGGATATGATACTTTAATTTTTGACTACGATCATTGCCTTTGTATTTATTTTTCATTGTCGTTGACCAAATTCTTCTTGCGACACGGCCAATGACTGTGTATTCCGGATCAAGTCCGTTTGAGAAGAAGAATGAAAGATTAGGTGCAAAGTCATCAATATTCATGCCACGACTTAAATAATATTCCACGTACGTAAAACCGTTCGCTAACGTAAATGCTAACTGGCTGATCGGGTTTGCCCCTGCTTCCGCAATATGGTAGCCAGAAATCGATACAGAATAGTAGTTACGAACTTGGTTTTCAATAAAGTATTGTTGAATATCTCCCATCATTCTTAACGCAAATTCTGTTGAGAAGATACACGTATTTTGACCTTGGTCCTCTTTTAAAATATCTGCTTGAACCGTTCCACGGACATTCGCTAAAGTAAGCGCTTTAATATTTGCTCGTTCGTCTTCTGTCGCTGGACGGCTATGTTCACGCTCAAATTTTTCAATTTGTTGGTCGATTGCCGTATTCATAAACATTGCGAGCATGATTGGTGCCGGACCGTTAATCGTCATTGATACGGATGTTGCAGGAGCACATAAATCAAAGCCGGCATATAGTTTTTTAATATCTTCTAACGTACAAATACTTACGCCACTTTCACCGACTTTCCCGTAAATATCTGGACGGTAGTCTGGATCTTCACCGTATAATGTCACAGAGTCAAATGCAGTACTAAGACGTTTTGCATCATCGTCTTTCGATAAATAGTGGAAGCGTCTATTTGTGCGTTCTGGGGTTCCTTCACCAGCAAACTGACGTTTCGGATCTTCGCCTTTTCTTTTGAATGGGAATACGCCCGCTGTATACGGGAACTCACCAGGAACGTTTTCTTTTAAGCACCAGCGAACAATTTCGCCCCAATCTTCAAATTTAGGTAACGCAACTTTAGGAATTTTTAAGCCCGATAAGCTTTCTGTTTTAAGCTCTGTACGAATTTCTTTGTCACGAATTTTCGTGACAAATTCATCTTTTGAGTAATTTTCTTTTAAGATCGGCCACTTTTCAATGATCGCTTTCGTTTCAGGATGAAGTTTTTGTTCATAAAACTTTTGCACTTTTTCTAACTGAGCGAACATCTCTTTTGAGGTATCATTGCTCGCCGTTTGCAATGCTTCAATCGTTCCTTTAATTTGATACAATTTACGAGCATAAGATACTTGTTCTTCCGTATGTTCTTTGTAATTGCGAATGGTTTTAACAATATCAAATAAATATTGCGAATGCTCTGGCGGGATAATTAAATTATCTTTCGTTACGACACTTGTTGTTTCAAGCGTTGTTTTCCAATCAAGATCATACTTTTCATTGATTTTATTAACTAGAGCGACAAATAACGTATTTGTGCCTGGATCATTGAATTGACTGGCGATCGTTCCATACACCGGCATGTTATTCGTATCTTCTTCAAATAGCGTATGACTACGCTGATATTGTTTTTTTACATCTCTAAGCGCATCTTCTGATCCTTTGCGCTCAAATTTATTAATACAAATTAAGTCTGCATAATCAATCATATCAATTTTTTCCAGCTGTGAAGGAGCACCGAACTCACTTGTCATTACGTACATTGAAATATCGACGACTTCCACAATCGCGGCATCCCCTTGCCCGATCCCACTTGTTTCAACGATAACAAGATCAAACCCTGCAGCTTTCACTACTTCAATAGCATCACGAACTCCTTCTGAAATTTCCATTTTGGATCCACGAGTTGCAAGGGAGCGCATAAATACTCGAGGTGAATTGATCGAGTTCATGCGAATACGGTCACCTAGAAGAGCCCCACCTGTTTTTTGTTTCGTAGGATCGATGGATATAATCGCGACGGTCTTCTCCGAGAATTCATTTAAAAAACGGCGGACTAACTCGTCTGTTAGCGAGCTTTTTCCAGCCCCACCTGTTCCTGTTATTCCTAAAACAGGAATCGTTTGTGCCATTTCTTTAATTTTTGCAAACGCCGCTTCTGCTGTCGTTGCCGCTTCACCATTAGCAAGTTCCTGCTTTTCAGCGAGCGTGATCAACCTTGAAATCGCTTGAGCATTTTTTTCTGCAAGCTGATCGATTTCTCCTGTGACCGATTTTACCGTTGGGAAATCACACTCTTCGACCATCATGTTAATCATGCCTTGAAGCCCTTGAGTTCTGCCATCTTCAGGTGAAAATATTCGAGCGATCCCATATTCATGAAGTTCTTTTATTTCCGCAGGAATAATAACTCCACCGCCACCACCGTAAATACGGATGTGTGAAGCTCCTTTTTCCTTGAGAAGGTCATACATATATTTAAAATATTCCATGTGGCCGCCTTGATAAGACGACAAAGCAATTCCTTGGACATCTTCTTGAATAGCTGCATGTACCACTTCTTCCGCCGAGCGATTGTGACCTAAATGTATTACCTCTGTGCCACTCGCTTGAAGCATTCTTCTCATAATATTTATAGATGCGTCATGGCCATCAAATAAACTAGACGCTGTTACAAAGCGTACATGGTTTTTCGGCCGATAAATATCGATCTTTTCCATAAAATTCTCCCCCAATCAAATTTTGAGTGTTGAGTTTTGAGTGTTGAGTTGTTCTAGCTTTGCTTCGCAGCAAAACTTTCGTAACTCATAATTCAAAACTCATAACTCAAAACTAATTTTTAAGTAGCCCCTTTAAAATCAAGTTTGTTTGTAAGTCAGTGTATTCTTCAAGTGAATATTTATTTTGTACTACCCAGCGTCGGAAGGTCCACATATGGGCTTGAACGAGGATGTTGTTAGCTCCTAACTTCACCTCATCTTCTGATAAGTGAAGATCACCACGAACAACACACTCTTTAATCACTTCTTCAATCATCGCTACCATGCCGTTTTCCTTTTGTAATACATAGGTTAATGCTTCTTTTGGAAGCGATTTCGATTCTTGATACATGACTAACACTTCATCTTGTAAGTCATCGATGACTTTAAAAAGAGCAGCGATTGCTGATTTTAAACTTTCAATTCCTTCTACGTCATGGTTCAGTCGTTGCATTAAATTTTCTCTAACCTCGTCATAAATAGCATCACAGACAAGATAAAGAATATCTTCTTTTGAACCAATATATTCATAAAGTGTGCCAATACTAAACCCAGATTCTTTCGCAATTTCCCTCGTAGTTGTTCGATGGAAGCCTTTTTGTTTAAAAAGAGTCACCGCCGCCTTGATCATTTGTTCTCTCCGCTTTTTAATTAGCTGTTGATCTTTCACCATTGAGGGTACTTTTTTTCTTTTCAAAGCTTTACGCACTCCCCTCTATTCAATGTACAATTTATAATTTACAATTTAGAATTGTTGTAAGTAAAGCTTCGACGCAAAGCTAAAGATGCTTCGAAGCTTTATTAGAAAAAATTTTTAATTTTACATTCTAAATTTTAAATTTAATGAATTTCATAATTCAATATTATCGCCATTAGTATCTATATGTAGTTGCGTTAAACCGCTCGCAACTACATATAGTTTGATATGGCTCAATTTAGGTAATTATGAAATTCACTCAATTAACGATTTAATTCTACATTTTAAATTTTTAATTTTAAATTAAATATCTAATTCTACATTGTACATTATAAATTAGTCAGCTAAAAGCATTTTTGAAATGACTAGGCGTTGGATCTCGTTTGTTCCTTCGTAAATTTGGGTGATTTTTGCATCTCTCATATAGCGCTCGACTGGGTATTCTTTCGTATAACCGTAACCACCGAATACTTGAACCGCTTCAATCGCCACTTCCATCGCTGAGTCTCCGGCAAATAATTTCGACATTGCGGATTCTTTTCCGTAAGGACGTCCTTCACTTTCTAGCCATGCAGCCTGATAAGTTAATAGTCTAGAAGCTTCAACTTTTACGGCCATGTCGGCGATTTTAAAGCCTAACCCTTGTTGCGCTCCAATTGGTTTCCCGAACTGTTTTCTTTCTTTTGCATAGTTAACCGCTGCATCTAGAGCTCCTTGGGCAATTCCGACAGCTTGAGCCGCAATACCGTTACGACCGCCATCTAGCGTCATCATCGCAATTTTAAAGCCTTCTCCTTCTTTTCCAAGAAGGTTTTCTTTAGGTACACGACAATTATCAAAAATGATTTCTAACGTTGATGAAGAACGAATACCTAGTTTCTTTTCTTTTTTACCGAAAGTGAAACCTGGTGTGCCTTTTTCAACGATAAAAGCACTTACACCTTTATGCTTTAATTCTGGTTGTGTTACCGCAAAAACGATATAAATTTCTGCGTCGCCACCGTTTGTGATAAAAATCTTTGATCCATCTAAAATGTATTCGTCACCGTCTAGTTTTGCGGTTGTTTTCATTGCCGAAACGTCAGAACCTGCACCTGGTTCTGTTAAACCGTATGCGCCTAACTTTTTCCCTTCAGCCATTGGACGTAAAAACTTTTGTTTTTGCTCTTCATTACCGAACTTGTATACAGGCCAACCTGCTAAAGACGTGTGTGCTGATAAAGTTACACCGACGGACGCACATACACGAGAAAGTTCTTCAACGGCGATGGAATAAGAAACGAAGTCACTACCAATTCCACCGTACTCTTCTGGCCAAGGAATCCCTGTTAAACCTAACTCACCCATCATATCGAAAATGGCACGATCAAAGCGTTCTTCTTCATCACGCTCAGCAGCACTTGGTTCTACTTCATTTTTGGCAAAATCACGGACCATCTTTCTAATCATTTCTTGTTCTTCAGTTAATGAAAAATTCATCGTTATTCCCCCTAAAGTTTTTTAATTTGAACGGTCAACTGCTACATATATTAATGCTATTAATCTTGTAATAGCTTTTTACTAATAACAATTCGTTGAATTTCATTTGTACCTTCGTAAATCTCGCAAACTTTCGCATCTCTAAAGAAACGCTCAACTGGATATTCTTTCGTATAACCGTAGCCACCAAACACTTGAATTGCTTCTGTCGAAACTTCCATGGCCGCCCTGGAAGCGAATAGTTTGGCCATCGATGCTTCTTTCCCACACGGTAAGCCTTGAGCTCGTAAGTTGGCCGCTCGATACGTGAGGAGCTTGGCTGCTTCAACTTTCGTTGCCATATCTGCTAATTTAAATCCTAACCCTTGTTGCGCTCCAATCGGTTTCCCGAATTGCTTTCTTTCTTTTGCATAAGCGACTGCTGCTTCTAGAGAAGCTTCAGCTATACCTAGAGACTGCGCTGCAATTCCGATTCGCCCGACATCTAAATTGGCCATCGCGATCTTAAACCCGTCACCTTCAGCACCGAGAAGGTTTTCTGCTGGAACGAGGGCATCTTCAAAAATCAATTCATTCGTGTTTGATCCGTGCATTCCCATTTTTTCTTCTTTTTTACCGACTGTAAATCCAGGAGTTCCTTTTTCAACGATAAATGTCGAAATCCCTTTAACACCAGGAGCGTTCAAATCTGTTTTCGTAGAAACAATATACGTATCTGCTTCGCCACCGTTCGTTATAAAGATTTTTGATCCGTTTAAAACGTAGTGGTCCCCTTTTCGAACAGCCGTCGTTTTGATCCCAGAAGCATCACTACCTGCACCAGGTTCTGTAATGGCAAAAGCACCGATATATTCGCCTGCAGCAAGCTTTGGAATATACTTCTGTTTTTGCTCCTCCGTACCGAAATAAAGAATAGGATTTGTACCTACTGATGTATGCACCGATAAAATGACCCCAACGGTTGCACTGACTTTAGACAGTTCATTTATAGCAATGATATACGAGGTGAAATCCATTCCTGATCCACCGTACTCTTCTGAAATAGGAATACCCATAAGACCTAGTTCGCCCATTTGTTTGACGATCTCTATTGGGAATTCATCCGTTTCTTCCATCGTTTCAACAAAAGGTGCAATCCGCTCTTCGGCAAAATCACGAACCATTTTTCTCATCATTTCTTGTTCTTCTGTAAAACGTAATTCCATGATTATCTCCCCTTTTTTTGAGTGTTGAGTTGTTTGTAAGCAGCTATTCGAGGATTCAGTTTTGAGTTTTGAGTTTTGAGTTTTGAGTTTTGAATTTTGAATTTTGAGTTTTTGTGGGTAATGCTTCGACGTTTTAGTTTTGAGTTTTGAGTTGGTGCGGGTAATGCTTCGAAGGATGTTAGCTTTTTATATAATAAAACTAATTCATTTAACTTAACTTCGAAGCAAAACTTTCATAACTCAAAACT
>SKSA01000154.1 GCA_007118195.1 Anaerobacillus sp.
GCATTAATGTTAATGATGAACCTCCGTAACTTAAAAACGGTAAGGTAATCCCTGTTACCGGCATAAGCCCAATTACTACCCCGATGTTAATCATTACTTGAATAGCAATTAAATATCACTATAAAACTGAAAAAAGCCCATTAATTTTAGGGCTCTTTTAGGGGGGGGGAGTTTTGAGTTTTGAGTTTTGAGTTTTGAGTGTTGAGTTTTGAGTGTTGAGTGTTGAGTTTTGAGTTAATGAAAGCTTATCCTTCGAAGCTTCGCCCACATAACTCAAAACTCTTCACTCTTCACTCTTCACCCAAAACTCAAAAATACTAATAACGTGCATAGCGACTTATATTCAACAAAACACCAACCGCAACGAGCATTAATGTTAATGATGAACCTCCGTAACTTAAAAACGGTAAGGTAATCCCTGTTACCGGCATAAGCCCAATTACTACCCCGATGTTAATCATTACTTGAATAGCAATTACTCCGATAATGCCTACAGCAAACAAACTACCAAATAAATCTGGGGCGCCTAAAGCAACACGAATTCCACGCCACAACAAAATACTAAATAATAAAATAACAAACGTTCCACCTATAAACCCAAGCTCTTCGGATAAAATCGCAAAAATAAAGTCTGTTTGTGGCTCAGGTAAGTAAAAAAACTTTTGCCTACTTTCACCTAAACCTAGACCCATCAATCCTCCTGGGCCGATCGCATACAACGATTGAATAATTTGAAAGCCACTTCCTAAAGGATCAGACCACGGATCTAAAAACGAAGTAATTCGTTTTATACGGTAAGGCGCTGAAATAATAAGCGCAGCAAAACCCGCGAGACCAATCATTCCTAAACCTACGAAATGACTTAATTTTGCACCGGAAACATATATCATTACAACACAAGTGCCGACCATAACAGCTCCAGTCCCTAGATCAGGTTGAAGCATAATCAATCCAAAAGCTAGCATTACTAATGAAAGTGAAGGAAGAAGTCCTTGCTTAAACTTAGTGATTGTTTTTTGGTTCTCCGACAAGTACTTAGCTAAAAAGGCAATCATCGCAAATTTCATAAATTCAGATGGTTGAATTGAAAAAGCCCCGACACCTAACCAACTTTGCGCTCCACCTCTGACAAGTCCAACGCCCGGAATGAGAACGACGACCAATAAAATAAAACAAATAACCACTAATAGTTTGGCATGTTTTCGCCATGTCCAATAATCAACATTCATAATAATAAACATTGCAATAACACCTAAGCCAGCAAAGAAAAGCTGTCGTTTAGCAAAAAAGAACGCATCATCAAACTTATACGTAGCCCAAACAGCGCTAGCACTATAAACCATGATCATCCCAATAGTTAATAAGGACAGTGTTGTAATAATTATAATAAAGTCTGGTGTTGTTTTCGTTTTAGGCAATGTGGAACACCTCATTCATTTTTGAATTTGGGCAAGCCCCTATTACCTATATGTATGCAGACGCTAGTGATACATGTCCATTTATTTTTCTAAGTTATAAACGGCTTCAATAAACGTATCTCCTCTTTCTTCAAAGGTTTTAAACTGATCCCAACTCGCACATGCAGGCGAAAGCAATATAACATCTCCACTTTTTGAATGCTCATAAGCAACATTGACCGCTTCATTCACATTGTTAACAATTTCTATAAATGTCAACCCTGCTTTTTTAGCTGCAACGGCCAGTTTCTGAGCTGTTGCTCCATATAGAACAATGCCTTTCAATTTTTCAAATGTCGGAATTAACTCATCAAATTCATTGCCCCGGTCTAAACCACCAGCAAGTAAAATAACTGGTTGATTAAACGCTGAAACCGCTACTTTTGTCGCTAGCATATTTGTTGCTTTAGAGTCATTATAAAACTTACGCCCGTTAAGTGTAGTTACAAATTGCGTGCGGTGCATTACTCCCGTAAACGTTGATAAAACATCAACGATTTGTTTTGTCTTAGCGCCCGTAATTTTGGCAGCACAAACCGCCGCTACAATATTTTCTAAATTGTGAACGCCCGGAAGAACGATTTTTTCGATAGGAATAATCTTTTCCCCTCGGTAATAAATATGGTTATCCAAAATATAAGCTCCATTATCAACTACTTTTTTGACAGAGAACGTAATTTTCTTCCCATTTACTCCTGCGGCTAGTTCCATTACTTCAGGGTCATCTTCATTAATAACACAATAGTCATCATCTGTAAGATTAGCAAAAATTTTCGCTTTTGCTTTTCCATATTCCTGTTTCGTTCCGTGGTAATCTAAGTGAGCATCAAACAGGTTTAAGAAGACTGCCACTTTCGGATGAAAGTTTTCAGTACCCATTAGCTGAAAACTAGAAACTTCTGTAACAACTATGTTGCCTTTGGTTGCTAATTGTACAACTTCACTAGCTACTGTTCCGATATTCCCAGCGATTAAAGGCTCACGGTGGCTATTTTTTAACATTTCATAAATAAGCGTCGTCGTCGTTGTTTTCCCATTAGAGCCAGTAATTGCAATCATTTCAGCTTCAGAAATCATATTCGCAATTTCTAACTCTGTAACAACCGAAATCCCTTTACTAAGCGCCCCTTGAATAAGGGGGTTAGAGTAAGGGATACCTGGATTTTTTACTACTAAATCAAAATTTCGGTCAAGCAAGTCTAAAGGATGTCCACCACAAATGACTTCAATCCCCAATTGTTGCAACTCGCTCGCCTGAACATTTTCCTCGAGAGGTTTTTGGTCATTAACGACTACTTTTGCCCCTAACTTTTGAAGAAGCTTGCTAGCTGCTAACCCACTTTTCGCAAGACCAACAATTAATATTAATTTTTCAGCATACAATTGTTTATTTTTCATCTATATCCACACCTCTAAGTAAATTCCTAGTACAGCAAATACTAGGCCGACAAGCCAGAAAGTAACGACCACCCGCCATTCAGACCACCCTGATAACTCGTAATGGTGATGAAGTGGACTCATCTTAAATATGCGCTTTCCTCTTGTTTTAAAAGAAATGACTTGAATGATTACAGAAAGTGTTTCAATGACGAAAACACCACCTATGATTACAAGTAAAATTTCCATTTTGGTTAAAATAGCTACAGCGGCAATCGCACCACCTAAGGCCAGAGATCCTGTGTCACCCATAAACACTTTTGCAGGATGTGCATTAAAAACGAGAAAACCTAATACTGCACCTACAACCGCTGCACAAAACAGGGCAATTTCTATTTGTTCAGCGTTAAAAGCAATGACTGCATAGGCACCGAAGGCAATTGCAGCAGTACCAGCAAGTAAACCGTCTAACCCGTCAGTTAAATTAACAGCATTTGAAGCACCAACAAGCATAAAGATGATTAATGGTAAATATAAAATACCGATATCGACACCGAAGTTCGTACCTGGAATCGCAATCTCGGTTGAAAAATTTAATTGATTAATGACAATATAAAAAATGACCGCTACGATTAATTGTCCAATTAATTTTTGTTTTGACGTTAACCCTAAATTTCGTTTTAAAACTACTTTAATAAAATCATCTAAAAATCCTAATATACCGAAACCAACTGTAACAAGTAAAAGTAAATATATTTCCACTGTTAAGTTTGAGAATTGTGCGACCATAATAATTGTTGCAATTACAATCGCTAGTAAAATCATTACCCCACCCATTGTCGGCGTACCACTTTTCTTTTGGTGGGACTTCGGTCCTTCTTCTCTTATACTTTGGCCGAATTTCAACCTGCGTAAAAATGGAATAATAATAGGTGATAATACTACTGAAATTACAAACGCTACACTTAATGTAAAAAATAAAAATTTCTCAGGCATATTTAATCCCCCCTTCCTACATAAATAAATCAGCGGAGAGCGTTTCTAACTTCATACCACGTGAAGCTTTCAACAGAACAACACTTCCATCATTTAGTAAATTGATTAAATCGCTTTTTGCTTCTTCTTTCGTTTTATAAGATTTTATTTCTATTTTATATTGATTACTTTTTAATAATGCCTCACTTATCCACTTTCCTTTTTCACCAATGGTTAAAAGATGTGTAATCGGCTCAGTAATCACATCTGCCACAGTTTCGTGCAATTGTTTTTCATCTTCCCCTAACTCATACATATCACCCAATACAAGAATTCTTCGTGAAAACCCTTTAAGGTGCTTGATTGTCTCAATTGCTGCCCTCATTGACGTTGGACTAGAATTATAAGCGTCATTTATAATTGTCGATCCATACAAACCGGCTTTTTTTTCCATTCTCATTCCTGTTAACGTACAGTTGTCTAACCCTACTTGAATCCTATGTTCACTTAGTCCTAAATATTTCCCAACCGCTAACGCAAATGTCGCATTTTTGACATTATGCTTACCTAAAAGTCGTAAAGAAAAATGTGAGTTGTCATTTAATGAAAAATTAGTGCCGTCAGCTGTTTGTTCAATACTGGTAATTTTAAAATCATTATGCTCATTATAACCACACTTTAACACATTTAGTTTATCGGTAACTTTCAGTAATGGCTCATCTCCATCAATGACTAATATCCCATCATCCTTCAAACCGTCCATGATTTCGAGTTTTGCTTTTGCAATCCCTTCTCTACTTCCTAGCTGTTCAATATGAGATTCACCTATATTAGTAATAATCGCAATGTCAGGTTTGGCAAGCTTACTTAAAAAAGAAATCTCACCAAAGTGGTTCATCCCCATTTCAAGTATAGCTACTTCACAGTTATTAGGCATCGCTAAAATCGTTAACGGTAATCCGATATGATTGTTGTAATTTCCTTGTGTTTTATGAGTTATAAAGTTTTTTTTAAGAACCGATTCGAGTAAATCTTTTGTGGAGGTTTTCCCATTACTCCCTGTTACACCTATCACTTTAGGTTTTACCTTTTGTAAATATATGCTTGCTAAATACTGTAATGCTTTTAAAGTATCCTCAACAAAAAAAATAGGAAAATCGCCATTTAAATCTTTTGGAATAGGTCTACTTTCGTCCCATAGAACAGCGATAGCACCACTCTCTATCGCACCTTGTAGAAAATCGTGACCATCAAAACGGTCACCAACAATAGGAATAAAAAGTCCGTTTTTAACTTGTTTACGGCTATCGATAGATACAGACTCAATATTTATTTCTCCATGAATATCTCCTGAAAACTTCTTAGAGATTTCTTTTAACAAATTTATGTTAAAACTCATTGATACCGCGCTCCTTTATTGCCTCACTAGCAACTAGACGATCATCAAAGAAAATCGTATTTTTCCCAATTACTTGATAGGTTTCATGTCCTTTCCCTGCAATAACAATCACATCATTTTCTTTTGCTTTGCCAACAGCATATGAGATCGCATTTTTACGGTCAACAATTGAAACATGACTACTATTTTCCGTTAGCCCTTCTTCCATGTCTTTAATAATTTGTAATGGATCTTCACTTCTTGGATTATCGGAAGTTAAGATCACATGGTTTCCTAAGTCATTTGCAATCTTCGCCATAACTGGCCGCTTTGTTTTGTCTCGGTCTCCCCCACATCCAACAACAACATAGATCTCTCCTAAAACAAATTCTTTCACAGTAAGTAGGACATTCTCTAAGCTATCTGGAGTATGGGCATAGTCGACAATCACTGTAAAAGGTTGTCCTGCATCAACTGGTTCAAAACGACCAGAAACACCATCAACATTTTCTAGCGACTCAATAATGGCATCAAGAGGTAGCCCATCCACAAGACATGTTGTCATCGCAGCTAAAGCATTATAGACACTAAATTTCCCAATCATCTTTAATTGTACCGAATGCTTTTGACCAAAGGCTTCAACTTCAAAATGGGTTCCTTGAGCAGTAATTTTTATGTTTGTTGCTCTAACGTCACATTCATGGTCAATCCCATAAGTAACAATTTGAGCAGCGGTCATCTTCTCGTATTCTTTAGATGCAGGGTCATCCGCATTTAATACGGCTATTTTTTTATCCTTATTACAATACGTATTTCCTAGTTGTGCAAATAACAACCCTTTCGCATTACGATAAGCTTCCATCGTTTGATGATAATCTAGGTGATCTTGCGAAAGATTTGTAAATACAGCTATGTTAAAATCACAACCTCTTACTCTCCCAAGGTGAAGGGCGTGACTCGAAACTTCCATAATTGCCGATTGAACACCTTGATCAACCATTTTCTGAAAACTTTGTTGTAAGGAGATAGACTCTGGTGTCGTATTTTTTGCCTCCACTTTCTCATCAGCTATTTTCATGTACATTGTACCAATCAATCCGGTTTTAACGCTGGCATCCATTAATATTTGATCAATCAAATGTGTTGTAGTTGTTTTTCCGTTTGTACCAGTCACTCCGATCAGCGAAAGTTTCGTTGTAGGGTGATCATAAAATACATTTGAAATAATCGCCATTGCTCGTTTCGTATCTTTCACATAAATAACAGGTACAGCGACATTTAATGGCTTTTCGGCTAAGATCGCCACCGCACCTTTTTCAATTGCTTGGTGTGCAAAGTCATGTCCGTCTACTGTATATCCTTCTATACAAATAAATAGACTTCCGTCTTTCACTTGTCGGGAGTCCATTTCAATTGTATTAATAGCAGGGTTTGAATCATTACTTTTCGAAAATTGCTGCAAGCAGCCCACAAGTTCATTTAGAGTCATCATTTTCCATTAACCTCACAATCATTTAACTTATCTCTAGCGTAGCTATTAATCGCAGTTTTTAAACTTTAAAATAATCTATTTTTACATACAAAACCCTCATGACGGCCATTCGTCACCATCTAATATGGAAAAGGCGGATGATTTCCTTCTCTTCGCTGTGACCTTCTAACGAATCTCAGAGGCTCATTCACGAAATCATCCGCCTTTTTTCATACAAAAACCACCATGGCGGCATGCCTGCCGCCACCATCTAGAACGAAAAAGGCGGACGATTTCCTTCACTTCGCCGTGACCTTCTGACGAATCTCAGATGCTCGTTCACGAAATCATCC
>SKSA01000075.1 GCA_007118195.1 Anaerobacillus sp.
TCACATCATGTGATACTTCTTAGAGAATTCATCGTGCAGCTTTGCGACGAGTAACCGCAGGAGCACACTCTATCGACCTTTAGAGGCTCACTCAAGAAAATCGACCGAGCATTTCTTTTTTACATACAAAACGTTCATGGCGGTATTCCGTCACCATCAGACATTTAAAAGTCATGCGAGGGTGCGCCCTAACCAACAAACCAACTATCCACTAACCAACTTCCACATGCAAAATTACCATCGCTTTCATATCATTTTATTTTAACATATGAGCACGATAAACAATACAGCAACATAAAAAGGACGCAAATTTGAGGTGAGTTACATTGTTATTTCTCATTTTTATCGTTATTGCTACAGTGACTATTTTTGCAGCAATGAAATTATCTACATATGCCGACATTATAAGTGTAAAAACAGCTGTGGGTGGCATGTTAATTGGCTCGATGTTACTCGCGGGAGCAACTTCATTACCAGAAATTACAACAAGCTACACATCAATTGCTCTAGGGAACCCTGACTTAGCTGTAGGTAACATTCTTGGAAGTAATTTATTTAATTTACTAATTTTAGCTAGTTTAGACCTTTATTTTCGTAAAGATCAATTTTTTAAAAAAATATGGATACAACACCGCTATACTGCTGGTATTGGCTTTGCATTAATGTTAATCATATTATTTTCCTTACAAACCAGTCTTATGTTTATGATCCTCGGTATCGGGATTGATACGTTTTTAATCTTAGCCGGGTATATTATTGGAATGATCCTTTTATCTAAGGTTAAACAAACAGCTAAAAACAATGGATACGATCAAGACGATGAAAATAGCCGAGAAGTGCCTCTGCCCTCATTAACAGCTAAGCAGGCATTGATGCGTTTTATAGTGGCCGCACTTCTCATATTAGTAACCGGGTCTCTTTTAACCGTGATTGGTGACCGAATTGCTGTTGTTACTGGGTTAGGAGCCAGCTTTGTCGGAAGTTTTCTCCTTGCTGCATCAACTTCATTACCTGAGGCAGTCGCCTGTTTTGTTGCATGTAAATTAAGAAATTTTAATTTAGCGATCGGTTCCATTTTAGGAAGTAATTTATTTAACATTTTAATTCTTTGTGGCACTGATATATTTTATCGATCAGGGCCATTATTAGTTCACGTAGATCCAATTCATGAACTAACAGCTTCACTAGTTATTTTCCTATATGTAGTCACGTTTTATTTGCTTATTCGAATAAGAGCGAAAACGTCAGTTCATTATTCAATACCCTCGTTAATAATAGTGTTTTCTTACATTGTTACTAGCTACTATATTTTCATTTACTCGTAAACAAAACTATTCGGCTATTTTATAAACTTTTACTTTGTTTTTTTGACCTTTAAAGCCTTTCAGATGCTTGAATGGAAGTAACTTTCGTTATATAATTCAGACAAATTAAGCCATTTGAAACATTTTTAGTTTAGAATCGTAAACTAATTAAGAGGATTAGGAGGGATGGACTATGGAGGAGAAAAACTCATTTAAATTAGACATAGATCACAAAGTGAAAGAGTACTTTACACCACTAAATAATGAACAAGATGTGGAAAAACTACTCGAAAAACTAAACGGTTTAGGAACTGAAGCTCAAAAAAACGCTGGGGAAACCCTTGAATCTTTAAAACGTCCTGTTAAAGAAATGATGGAGCAACCAAATAATGAACTTCCGAAAAACTTACACCGCTTAAAGGAAATCGTTGCCGAACTTGAACCTAGTCATTTAAAAAAGGGGCAAGTTCAAAGTTTTTTTGACCGTTTATTAAAAAGAAATCCAATGGAACAATATGCTAAAAAGTATAAAACAGTTGAAGCTCAGGTAGACAACATTATTGAAGCATTGCTTGTAGGAAAAGATAAACTCCAAGAAGATACCGTCATGCTTCATCAGCTAAAAGAAGTTGCAGCTTCGAGAATTAACGGACTTAATGAGCAAATCGAAGTTGGTAAAACATTAAATAATATGTTAGAAACGAAGATGACTGAAGAAGATTGGCAAGGAAGCAAACAATCACTTCAAAAAGGTCAACAAAAAGTCGTCTCCAGAATTAAAAATATGTCTCAAGCAGTCCTCGTTTTACAACAATCACTTGCTAGTGTCGACTTAATTGTAGAGAATAACGAGAAACTTGAAGAAGCTATTTTTAATGCAATTACGATGACGAAAAATATTATTACCGTCACAGCGTCGATCCAACTTGCTTTAGGCAATCAAAAAACGGTCATTGATGCCGTTAAAAACGTTAATGAGGCCACAGAAGCCATGCTCCTTTCAAATGCTCAAGCTTTAAAATCAAACACTGAAGAGACATTGAAAATGTTAGAAGAACCTGCGATTGCCATTGAAACTTTTAAAAAGGCTTATGACGATGTATATTCTGCCATTAAATTAACAGAAAGCTCAAACGAACGAATTATCGATAGCGGAAAAAAGTTTATTCACGAACTAGATGAACTTAATACTCAAATGAAACAAAAATTATTAGAATAATTGGTAAGGAGTAACTGTTATGCCTTTATTCAACCGCTTATTAGAAAGCCCTTTATTTGAAAATTGGCTTCCAGATCGACTTAAACCTGTAAAGGATGAATTTATTTCTGATCAATATAGTCAAACTCTCCTTTCAGAAACAGAAAAATTTATTGATGATATCATTGAACTTTCTGACATGGAAAGAATAAATCGTCATTTCAAAAAAAATACTTCACAAGTGAAAATTAACTTAAAAATTAAAAAAAAGCGACTGAAACTAGACATTAGCGATCAAAAACGGTCTGAAGCTCCTATTAAAAAGAGAATGATTATTGATGTTTATCGAAAAATATATAAAGCCAAAAACGGTGTCGGAAAAACGATTGAGGCAACGATTTATTACACATATCAAGGTCAATCTTACGTACGTTCTATAAAGCGCTCCCCCTATTTAAAAAGCATTTTTTATAAATTAGATATGCTAGATGACGCTCTTATCGGAAGGTTAGTAAAAGAAAATCAACTTCAGGTAAGACACGATACAAATAAACCACCAACTGAAAAACAAGAAGAGATAAAAAACTTACTCGTTGAAATGAAAAGAATTACAAAACAAAATGTTAATTTATCTGTCGACCCAATTATCGAGAGTAGATTGGCAAATATCATTGGTCACATTGACAATATCACTCCAGATTTCCATCTTTTAGAAATTGAAGACCGCCATATGCTAAAAAGAATTCTTCGCGAAGATTTACCTAATCTACTACATTCTTATTTAGCATTATCTAGTCAACAGCAACTAGAACAGAAGGAAAATGTCTTTGTTGCATTATCTAGAATTGAATTAAAAATATTGGCCTTAATTAAAGAAATGGAAAAGATGAAACTCGAAAGAATGGAACATTTATTAAGATTAAATAAAGTTCGCTATGATGATTAGTTTCATTGAGGATCGAGTTTTATTATCTGATCTTCTTGCAAAATACATGTTACCCTTTTGCAAACCCTTACATTTACAAAACCGTTTTGATAGATTATGATAATTATATGAATATTCTTAACATTTAACAAGGGGGAAAAAATGAAGAAAAAACCAATTGATTTAGGAAATCGGATCCATCTAATTGATGGATTTGATCTAGGGATTCCTAGTAGAACTGGTACATATGTAATTAATGAAGATGCACTAACTTTAGTAGAAACTGGTCCAAGTATGAGTGTTCCTTATATTTTAAGTGGGTTAAAAGAGCTTAATATCGACCCAGCTGATATTAAGTATATCATTGTTACCCACATTCACCTTGACCATGCAGGTGGCGCTGGCCTTTTATTAAAAGATTGCCCAAACGCCAAAGTAATCGTACACCCTAAAGGGGCCCGACATTTAGCAGATCCTTCTAGGTTAATTTTAGGGACTAAAGCTGTCTATGGAGATGATTTCGAACGTTTATTTGAACCGATCTTACCTATACCAGAGGAGAAATTAATGATAAAAGAAGATGGAGATACGTTACAGTTAAGTGAAAAATGTAAGCTAACGTTTTACCATACCCGTGGTCATGCCGATCACCACTTTAGCATCTATGATCCCGTTAGTAACGGTATTTTCACTGGAGATACGATAGGCGTTCGTTATGATCAAATAAAGGAATTCGAGTTTTATTTACCTTCGACATCACCTAACCAGTTTCGACCAGACGAAATGCTGGCATCACTTGAAAAAATAGTACACGAACTTAAAGTTGATACGATTTATTTCGGACACTTCGGTTTATCAAATCAGCCGATGGAAGTTTATAAACAAATTACTTATTGGCTACCAAAATTTGTAGAAGTTGGAGAAAAGGTATGGCAAAGAGGACAAAGTCACGAACAACTATGTGACGAATTATTAACTTTAATACAAAATGTAATTAAACAAAGAAATGTCGCTGAGACCCACCATGTTTACGAAGTGATTAACGTAGATTTACAAGTTTGCTCTATGGGCATTATGGATTACCTTGAAAAAAGAAATAAGCAATAAAAGTGCAAATCACCTCAAAGGTATGTATAAAACGGTTCTATACCATCTACTTCTTTGAGGTGATTTGACACTTATCATTTAGTTTATTCTTTTTTTGACGAAGTTTTTTCGAGCAAGTATTTCTCCATTGTTTGCGTCACTTCAAATACTGTATAAGATAACTCATAGTTTTGAATTGAAAACTCGCATTGTTCTTTGTATTGTATATCTTGATCAAAATGTGCTAAATGCAATTCAATTTCCTCTTGGGAATTACCACGTTCTTCTTGGCGCTTGACCACTGTTTCTCGATCTGCATGTACAAAAATACGTACAACTTTATCGCCAAAATGCTTCTTGATCTGTTCTGTCCCTTCAATGTTTAAGACGAGATAAATACACCCTTTTTGTTGAAAACGTTCAATGATGTCTTGTTCTTTAATGCCATAAAGATTGCCATCTATTTCAACGCTTTCAAAAAACTCCCCATTTTTTTCAGCAGCTAGAAAATCTTCTCTTGAAATATAATGGTAATCTCTTCCTTCCACTTCATAATGACGTTTATTTCTCGTAGTGTATGAAACAACGGTTTTCATTTGGAGTGTATCTCCGGCCAATTTGGAAACTGTTTTTCTACCTGACCCATCTGGCCCTGTAAAAACAAAAATCATTTCTTTTTCCTTTAAGTTATACATTATTCGTCATCCCCTCCACTTTATGTTGATTAATTCTATAAAAAGTATCGTGTAATCACCATTATACACTTTGATTTTATTAAAAACTATAACTATTATCAATTGACATACTATTGTAAATAAAATGCTGTAATAAAACAAATGCTTAGGAGAATAATTTCTCAAGAAGAATAAAATGTACTATAATAAAAAGATAATAAATTTTTTTAAAAAGTGGGGTTACTCATGAATAGAAAAGAAGCATCTAATCATATTGGAAAACAGATTCGTGTGATTGATCCACTGCTAGGTAGTTATATAGGGGAACTAATCGATATTATTACAGAGCCACGAAAACCATGGCGTGGTATAGTTAAAATAAATGCGATTGAACAATATCCAGTTCAAAATTTATCTGATATAAAAAAAGAAGTAATTACCCGACCACCTTTTGCTAGTGGAGAAACTTATGAAATTACAGGTTCAAAAATTGAACCTGTCAATGACGATGATCTTGAATTAAATTTCGAAAAATCTTTACGTACTGCACTATTAAACGAAATAAACCATTTTAATGTGGAACAAGAGAAACTCTCTCAAGTTCTAAACGAACTTCAAGCCGAATTAAAGAGAATTGACCCATCTTACGAAATAAAATCATCGAAAGAGCTAGACTATCAATATTATACAATTTATAGCAATAGTGATGGCATTTATTTGAACGACCAAAATAACAATTTAATTCCTTTAAGTAACTGTCCGTTTGAATTTGAAATTCATGTTAACGGTACATGGCAGATCGTCCAGTATGATACTGAATTATCTTTTATTGATCCTCAAGGAGTAAATTATGAAGTGACAGAAGGTAGTCAAATTCGTATAAACAAACAACAATTTGACCCTTATCATATTTTTATCAATGAACTAGAAAAGCCTGCGTTAGATTCTTTAGCGAGCGGCTTAAAAAAATATCAAATGTCTCACGAGCATTGTGTAAACTGTCATAACAATTTACTAAATCAATACTTAGCTGCCAATGATGATAAACTTTTTAAAGGGGTCAATTTCATTTCATACCAAAACAATCATGAAACATTACTTGTGCAGCATCATTATGAACGAGAAATATGTAGTACTGGCGAAGATGTGACGTATGACCGTTTTGAATTTACAAACGACAAAGGAAGAAGGCTTTTAATGACCTATTCCACTGAAAATTCTTAAACATCATGACGATTACGGTCACCCTTTAATATGTAAAAGAGCTAAACATGTTGAGATATTTACTCTTCATGATTTAGCTCTTTTTCATTTTCTTTATATGAAAACCAAGATAATAGGTCTTCCTTTTGTTTTTCACTAACATCAACTAAGCGAAATGATTTGCCGATAATACTAGATAAAATAGAAACTTGAATCGTAAAAAGTGACCTAATTTGTTGGACGAATGATTGCCTCACTTCTAAAGCTTGGATTCTTTGTTTTGGAATAATTACTAAAGTTCTTGAAACCGTTCGAAAAGAAATCCATAAGTAACCTTTGTTTCTACCTATTCCACCATTTTTGAATTGAAGGTTTCCGTATAGAATTGCCATTGGGATAAGTATCATCGCAACATAACCGTAAGGCATAAAATAAGTGATTAAACCAGCTATCAGCGCTGCCGGAACTACTTTCCGAATCACATATCTAATCCACGCGCGTCTCGGTAGTGGTTCGATCGGTTGGTCAAAGACAAAATCTGGAGCAATTTGTTTCAAAGGTTCATATATACTTTTTTTATTAACAATTGGAAAGAGAACGGTTGAAAGCTGTTCATCTTTTGAACCACCACCTGCACTTTCAACATAAACCGTTACAAGACCAAAGGGCTGTCTTAAAACACTTTCAACAACTCTTATTGCTGTTATCCGATTAAGAGATAACGTAAGCTGCCTTCTTTCAAGAATTCCTCTCGTTATTTCAAGTTCATCACCTTTTTTTATAATTGTAAAACGACCGTACTTCAACACTGTACCAACAATTGAAATTAGCCAAGAAAGTAAAATCATAGTCAGAATCAGAACTATGATAAAAATGAAACTTGAATGAAATAAGTACCCAAACGTCTCAACAATCCATTCATCTGGTACCCAGCCTTCTAGTTGAGTAACCAACGCCAGTATTGCCATAAAAGCTAAACCAATACCGCTAGAAGTTAATGCCGTTATCACTAAATCTTTATTTGAAAGTACCCACTTTGTCTGACTTTGCTCTAGTTGTATAATGTGCCCAACGTCATCTTCCGCTGAATCAATCATCTCATTTTCAACTTGAACTTTTTCTTTTAATAGTTGCTTTTTAATCAATAATGCTTCTTTTTTTGTTAAAGCTTTTAGTAGAACTTCAGGTTCAATTCCTCCCCCAGCTGTTTCGATTTTTACAGCAACTAATTGAAATAGTCGTTGCAAAATTCCAGCGGTTATATCAATACTATAAATTCGTTCTGTTCGAATAAATCGCTGTTGCTTAATTAATATCCCTTGCTTTATTTTTAGTTCATCTTCCTCGATGACGTATGTAAATGTAAGCCATTTTAAATATCCGTAAAAAAATAAAAATAAAAATCCACCGATGATAAAGTAAATGGTAAAAGGAAAATCCCATGAAGCTGCTCCCCTACCAAAAATAAATGCCGCAATCAGCGGAATAAACAGCTCTCTCAAAGCAGAGAGGAAAAGAAGAAATATCGCAACTGGATGTAGTCTTTTAACTCTAGACATCTTCATCGGCCTCCGTTGCTAATTTTGAGATGCGATCTCTGAGATTTGCTGCCCTTTCTTCTGACAAAGCGGGAATTTGATGAACCGTTGCAGCTGTGGTAATTGTCACTGTAGCTAGACCATATTTTCTTAGCAGCGGCCCTTGCCTTGTATCAACATGCTGAACACGGATCATCGGGATTAGGACTCTTCTAACAATAATTAAACCAAATTGAAGGTCTACCTCCGTATCATAAACGTCATATCGCCATCGTCGCCAGCGTATTGTAGGAATAACAAAAGACTTTATTACAGCAATGACTGCAACAACTACTATCAATAGCCAAAATATCCATACTGGCCATTGGAAAAAGTTATACATAAAGTGATATGCGACTGGGATCGCTAAATAAACCATCGATTCTAAGGCACCGGTCATTCTCCAAACTTTTAATGCACTTTTAGATATTTTTTGACTAGGAATTGGTCGCATCTCCGGTTTCTCCCTATTCTTCATCATCTGTTACATAAATAATTTTCACACCTAATTGTTGTAAAAGTTGGATTACTTCTTTGTTTAAGCTCTCTTCAAATAAAAGTCCTACCGATTCCACTAATTCAAGCTCTTCCAAATGGCCAGATTCGGCATCTTCAATTAATTCAATAATATCAGTTAGTCCCTTTTCAGTGAGCATGTTTAATATTTTTTCTTTGTTCATTTTGCACTCCTCCTATGTAAATTTACCCATAGTTAGTTTACCATTTTCTTATAATATTTGCCCAACATGCTTTAAAATTTCAGTAAGAGAAGCTTTATCACCAAATGTGGCAACGATTTCGTGTTCTTTATTGATCAAAACCGTTGTCGGTACACCCATACATCGATAAGCATCGTACACCTTCGTTCCTTCATCGATAAGGACTGGAAATGTATACTCTTGTTTTTCGATAAATGATTTTCCATCCTCTTTGCTACCTTCACGACCAGTGACATTTATCGTTATAAAGACTAACCGATCCGATTGAATTGAACGAAAAAACTGGTCTTTCATATGTAGATCCTTTTGTGAATCTGGACACCAAGAAGTCCAAAACGTTAGCATAATTGGCTTACCCTTAAATGATTGTAATGACACTTCCTCTTCATTATTCATTTTTTTTAATTTAAAATCCGGTGCTTTCATGTAAAGTCCTCCATTGAATTTATTACAACTAGTATGCATATTAAAAATAAAAAAAACAAGACAGAACCAGATAAGGTCCTGTCTTCACTTAAAACGGAAAAAAGTAAGGAATCGTAAACATCATTACAAACCAAATCACAAACTGTAGAGGGACACCGACTTTAACAAAATCACTAAATTTATATCCACCAGCAGTCATTACTAAGGCATTTGTTGGTGAGGCGACAGGTGTAGCAAAGGCCATGCTAGCAGCGACAGATACCGCTAATAAAAATGGATACGGACTAACACCGACATTGATTGCTGTTGTTATCGCAATTGGAGCGAATAACACTGCTGTAGCAGTATTACTTATAAACTGACTAAAGAGCATCGTTGTAAAATAAAAGCCGCCCATTAAAGCTATAGGACCATATATCCCTAACACACCAATGATGGTATCCGATAAAAACAGCACTCCTCCTGTTTTTTCAAGAGCGGTTGCCATCGGTAACATAGCCGCGATTAAAATAACACTTTCCCAATTAATCCTACCGTAAGCATCATCGATATTTCTTAAACAGCCTGTTAACACCATTAATACTGCTGCAATGAGTACAGCTGTTACAGCTGGAACAACCTCAAACGTCATCATCGCCAACATCCCAAGCATAATTGCTCCTGCAATAGGAGCCCTTCCGTTCGCAGCCGCCATACTCGCTTGTTCCTTTGTTTGTCCAACGACAACTACATCTTGAGTTTCCTTTGCTAAAACTTCTAAATCATCCCACTTCCCTTGAACTAATAGGGCATCTCCAAATTTCAAGTTTTGTTCTGCCCAATTTTTTAATTGATATTTCCCTTTTCGATTAATTCCTAATATATTTAAGTTATATTTTTCTCGAAAATTCAACTCTGAGATCGTTTCATTGATAAAAGCAGAATGAGGTGTCAATAACACTTCAGCAACACCCATTTCCCTTGAAACAAGTTCAGCAGGGTTTGCCTGCTCCTCTTTATCAAATAACAAACGATAATCTTTTTTAAACTTTTCAACATTTTCATAACTACCTTGGACGTACAAGACATCATTTTCTTTTATAACAGTATCAAATTGTGCTGATATGTGATGGATCCTTGCTAGTACTGGTCTATCTCCTGAACGTCGCTCAATTTTAATAATTCCTAATTTATAATGCCGCGGTAGCTCTAATTCAGCAAGGGGTTTATTTATAATCGATGATAATGGTTGAACTTTTATGCGATATAATTGATCAGAAATGTGGAAAAAGCTAGCTAATTCTGACGGGCTCACACCTCTCTCAGAACGAAACTGTTCCTTTGGATCTCCTTTAGGTAAAAGTTTTTTTCCAACGGTCATTAAAAAAACAATTCCTATTGCTAAAGCTACTATTCCTACTGAAGTAAAATCAAAAAAAGATAATCGTTCATATCCATAATCTGCTAAAGTTTGACTAATAATTAAGTTAGGTGGTGTTCCGATTAAGGTTAGTACTCCACCTAAACTGCTTGCAAAAGCAAGCGGAATTAAAAATTGAGCAGGGCTTTTTTTCATTCCAAGAGCTAAACTAATGACAACAGGCATAAGCACTGCTACCGTTCCAGTGTTACTCATGAAAGCACTTAAAATAGCTACAAGAACCATCAATACAATTAAAAGCTTCGTCTCACTATTTCCAGCAAATTTTAAAAGTAAGTTTCCTGCTGATTGTGCTAAACCCGTTCGAAAAATACCGCCACCGACAATAAATAGCCCTGCGATCATAATAACAATTGAGTTAGAAAATCCTGCTAACGCTTCTCCTGTTGTTATAATTCCACTAAGAACTAAGACCAAAAGCGAACACATTGCCACAAGATCAGCGCGAAATTTCCCGAGCATAAAAAATATGGTTGTAAAAAGTAAAATGATAAAAGTTAAGATAAGTTGAGTATCCATACGCTGACCGCCTTCTTAGTATTAAGAAAGGAGGACACTTCCCCATAAATAAAGCATAAACAAAATGAATAATCTTACTCATTTGTCATCTTCATTATAAAGAATTCATCCTCCTACTAACCATCTACTATTAAACTGACACTTGTTCTTTTACTGATTCATTTGCCGCACGCAAACCTGCACCCGGTTCACTTTCATAGCCTTGATCTCTTAAAACATCTTCTAAGGCTGCTAAAAACTGAGTCACATTGGTTTGGTTCGCATTGTACCCCATCAAACCAACCCTCCAAATCTTTCCTTTCAACTCTCCTAAGCCCCCACCAATTTCAAGTCCATACTTAGAAAGAAGTTGTTTTCTTACTGCCATATCGTCAACGCCGTCAGGAATAAGAACTGACGTTAATTGGTAAAGTCGATGCTCTTTTTTTACAAGTAGCTTAAGTCCCATCGCTTCTAAACCAGTATGAAGTGCGATACCGTATTTTTTATGACGAGCAAAAACATTTTCTAGCCCTTCCTCAACAATAACTCTAAGTGCCTCTCTTAAAGAATACACATTCGTAATTGGTGCTGTATGATGATAAAACCTTTCATCATTCCAATAATTTTGAATCATTGATAAATCTAAATACCAACTTTGTACCTTTGTTTTTCGATTTGCCATTACTTCTAGGGCACGGTCATTAAACGTAACTGGTGCAAGCCCTGGAGGTGCGCTTAAACATTTTTGTGTTCCACTATAGGCAGCATCAATTTCATTCTTATCAATTTCAGTAGGAATACCACCGATAGCAGTTACCATATCACAAACGAATAAAGAATTATGTCGGTGAACAATATCGCTTAATTCTTTTAATGGTTGCATAACTCCTGTGGAAGTATCAGCATGAACGACAGCTACTAGCTTCGTACCCGGATTTTCTTGTAAAGCATCTTCAATAGAAGACGGTTCAATAATTTCTCCCCAAGGAGCTGTTACTTGAATAACTTTCGCACCACAGCGTTCTGCTACATCAACCATTCGTTGTCCAAAAAGACCATTCACACCAACAATAACAGTGTCACCTTGTTCTACTAAGTTAACAAACACAGTTTCCATACCAGCACTTCCAGTCCCTGACATCGGAATCGTAAGTTTATTTTCAGTTTGGAAAACTACTTTAAGCAGATCTTTTGACTCGTTCATTAATGATAAAAATTCAGGATCTAAATGACCTAATAACGGAGTCGTCATCGCTCTTAATACTCTTGGATGCACATCACTTGGACCTGGCCCCATTAATAAGCGTTTTGATGGATTTAGCTCATTTGTCATATGTAAAAATCACTCCTTATCCTTAATGGTAAAACTATTCGCTAAGATTTAAAAAATTCCTGCTAAATATGTTGAATTCACTTCACCAACTATAAAGGGGGTGCCCCAAAAGTGTCTTTCACTTTGTTTTGGGACAGCCCCCTTCTTTGTCAAATTCCTAATATCATTTTATTTTGCATTTGGTTCACTTGTTGTTGGGCACGAAATAATTGATCTCTTTGTTCTGGAGTAGCACTTGAGAGTATTCTTTCTATTTGCATATTTAACTCTTCTAACTGTTGCTGCGCTTCATCGTATTTTAGCTCGTCCCCACCTTGAACTTGCTTTGCAGAGTTAAGCTGTTCTTCGGCAAACTGTAATATTTCGTCTACTTGTTGCAACTGTTGTCTTACTTGATCATGAGTAGCCATTATTTTTCCTCCTAGAATCATCATTAACTTCTACAATTAATGTGGCATTAACAAGTACGATTTATTCTAGGAGAACATTTGAAATAAACGTTTTACTTCATACAAATCCACCATGACGAATTCCCCGTCACCATTTTAATATTTAAAAGACGGGCGATTTTCTTCTCTTTACAATAAAGTCACTTCATCATTTTGTTTTATAATATATATTTGTAAATCATTAGGAATATATGTACGAGGAAAAATAGCTTGAGCTTCATTTAATAACTCTTCTGTAGTTTCACAATACCTTGAGCTTATATGATTAAGAAATAACATTTTAACATTACTTTCTTTTGCAACTTGTGCGGCTTCTTTTGCTGTTGAATGAAAGTGTTCATAAGCCAAGCTTTTGTCTTTATCAAGAAATGTTGCTTCATGGATAAGAATATCCGCATCTTTAGCTAACTGTTTAATACTTTCACACTGTCTTGTATCTCCAGCAATCGCTATTGTTTTTCCTTTCTTTACTGGTCCAACGAAGTCCTTTCCATCAATAACAAGTCCACTTTCTAACGTTATCTGTTTTCCTTCTTTAAGTTGTTTAAAGATTGGACCTGGAGTTACCCCTAAACTTTTAAGTTTTTCTACATTTAAAGAACCTGATTCGTCTTTTTCTTCAATACGAAAACCAAAAGACACAAGCCCGTGTTCAAGTTTAATTGCTTCAAAAGAAAAAGCATCACTTGTAAAAAGTACCCCTTCATCTATTTCATTAATTTCAAGAGGATAGCGCACGTATGTACCAGGTACAGATAAACTAGTATGAATAAAATCTTTAATTCCTTTCGGTCCAAATACTTGGAGCTTCCCAGTGGCACCTTGAAATGAGCGACTACTAATAAGTCCAGGTAAACCGTATATATGATCACCGTGTAAATGTGTAATAAAAATCTTATTAATTTTACTTAACGTCATCGAAGAATGTAACAATTGATGCTGAGTTCCTTCCCCGCAGTCAATCATCCAACACTCATTCTCACGTTGTAACATTTGTATAACCAAAGAACTAACATTACGCGTCTTGGAAGGAATCCCGGCACATGTTCCTAAAAATTGTATTTTTAACATTCATAACCTCTCCTAACGTATCATTACCTCAATCTTACAAAGTTTTTAATGGGTTGGCAAACATTCAAGTAAAATGCACAAATTCACTTAACTTTGAATAAATTACCTTAAAAATGAAAGGAGTGGTCATTATGATAGAAATTGCTGTTGTCAATGAAGGTGATACAATTTGGGCAATTGCGAACCGTTATGGAGTTTCCCCCGATGAAATCATAAATGTGAACCAATTACGTGAAGATCTACCTTTAGTCCTAGGTCAAGCCCTCATCATTCCTACAAACCTTCGTACTTTTTATCAATATTATGAAAGAACAACTACTTTTCGTAATTCAATTGAAGTAAATGCTTATTTAAGAGCTGAAGCACCCGGTGCTGTTAACATGGTCTATAAGTATGCTCCATACTTAACTTATTTTAGTGTATCTAGCTATAGAGCTTTAGCTAATGGTGAAATCTCCACCCTTGATGATACCGAAGTGTTAAATGCGATTAAACAAACTACCGCTAAACCAATTTTAGTTGTCACAAACTTTACTGGTGAGGAGTTTTCCCCTGACATTACAAGGGAGTTATTTACTAACGAAGAGGCAAGAGAAAACTTCATCCAAAATTTATTATCTATATTAATCGAAAAGAATTACTACGCAG
Organism: Anaerobacillus sp.; assembly: GCA_007118195.1. Lineage (GTDB taxonomy): Bacteria > Bacillota > Bacilli > Bacillales > Anaerobacillaceae > Anaerobacillus. The sequence continues at coordinate 14,535 of SKSA01000075.1, forward strand.
TCAATATTGATTTTGAAGAAAATTATCCAGAAGATCGCGAATTATATAATGAATTTCTTCGGTTAGTTACACCAAGAATAAAAGAGAACGGTTTTCTAGTTTCAACAACGCTCGCACCAAAGATTAGTCCTTCACAACCAGTGGCGTGGTTCGGTGGACTTGATCACGATTATGCCGCTCATGGGGAAATAGTTGATTTCGTCATCTTAATGACCTATGACCTCGGCGGATGGTTTAGCGGTCCTCCAATGGCTGTCTCACCACTTCCGACAGTTAGAGACGTACTAAATTATTCGACATCAGTGATCCCTAATGAAAAAATATTACTCGGCTTACCGCTATACGGTTATGATTGGCAACTCCCCTTCGATCCCGAGGTTGACTTTGCTGAGACTATCGGACCTAGAGAAGCCCTTAACCGTGCTCGAGAACAAGGTGCAATGATTGAATATGATTTTAATGCTCAAGCTCCATTTTTCACATACTATGATGAAGATGGTAATGAACATATTGTCTGGTTTGAAGATGCTAGAAGTATGAAAGCGAAATTGGATTTAATTAGTGAATATGGTCTTAGAGGAGTCAGTTACTTTATATTAGGACGAAACTCCCCTGAAAATTGGGCTTTACTTTCAAAGATGTTTACAATAGAAAAATACAATTAAAACTATTTCATAAAATAAACCTATATTCATAGGAATTATTTTCTTTTTTTCTAGTATAATATCAAGTATTCCGTTAAATTAAGATATGAGGTTTTTTACGCATGCTGGTTTTAGAGTGTTTGACATTGAGAAATTTTAATCAATACCAGACACTATGTTATACTTTTAAGTAGAAAAAATAAAAAGGGGAGTTCCAACAATGGTAAGTGAAAAATTAGCGAAAGCATTAAATGAGCAAATGAATTTTGAATTTGAATCGGCTAATGTATATTTAGCAATGGCAGCCTATTGTGCGTCAGAAAGTTTAGATGGGTTTGCAAATTTCTTTTTAGTGCAGGCGGAAGAAGAACGATTTCATGCGATGAAATTCTTTGATTTTATTAACGACATTGGACATCGTGTAACTATTCAAGGGATGACAGAACCAAGTAACGAATACAATTCCGTTCTTGACACTTTTGAACAAGGGTTGGCGCATGAAAAATTAGTAACTAAGAAAATTTATAACTTAGCTGATATTGCCCTAAATGAGAGAGAACATGCGACAATGGCTTTCTTAAAATGGTTTATCGAAGAGCAAGTTGAAGAAGAAGCTAATTTTGATACAATTATTCAAAAGTTAAAACGAATTGAAAATGACAGTAATGCATTTTTCATGCTTGACAGTGAATTTGCAGCTAGAAAATTCACCCCACCAACAGAATAAAAAAAGGTGGGACTGTCCCATAAGTGTCTGACACTTTGTTTTGAGACAGTCCCACCTTTTTTTAGTAAAAAGCCACCTAAAATAAAAAAGCTAAAAATAAAAAAGCAACAAAAGTAGAAAAACACATTCCACCAACACTTAAAAACCATTTACGTTTTGGTGTTGTTTTAGCATCATACATATCTACGACTAAATAATGAATCGCTATACAAATACCAAAGAAGAATAGCAAGAAAAGATACCCAATTACTTGAACCGAAAGCGTCTGTGAAAGTAATAAAAAAATTGAATACTGTAAAACAAAATAACCACCAATAATAAATATAGTGTGTAAAAGTAAAATTGAGCAAAATAATTTATAATTCATCATATCAACCCCTGAAACTCTGTTTTCATTCATTATCGGTATTAAAGTTCATAAACATACTATCCTTTAACAAAAAAGGCAACCGTATCGGTCACCTTTATAAATTATGTCATGTATTTTATAAGGAAAAGATCCTCATTAATTTATTTTTTTTCGGTTTTTTTAATTGATTTGGAATTTGATTAACCACTTCTCCTACCACCTTTTTCTCAACAGGTGCTAAATTCTGCTCCATTTTTTGTATTCTTTCATCTATTTTACTAACCATACTAAACAAACTGTCTAGCTCTGATCGATGCTGTAACACTTGATATTCTACAACTTCGTCAGCTTTTACCGATAATTTTCGTTCGAGCTGTTCAATATGAATCATTAGTTGTTCTAATTTTTCCTCAAAAACAAATACAGGAATCATTTCTTCCTTCTTTTCGTCATCTCGTATTACCGATTGAAAATTAACGTCTTTTTCACGAATTTCTTTCATTGTCAGCCCTCGATTAAGCTGTTCCTTAATTGTTTTAAGTAGTTCTACTTCCTTTTCTGCTATTAAATAATGTCCTTGTTCATTTGTTTGACATGCAATGTTAAAGTATTTAATCCATCTTTGTATTGTCGTAGGGTTTACACCTAACTTTTCAGAAACTGTCTTTGTTTTTAATCCTTTTTCCATCCTACGCTACCCCTTTCAAGACTAATTTATATACGTATTTCTCCTTTATTTTCTATAAACCTTTACCCTTGACAAAACTAGTTTTTGTTCGTCAAAGAAAGTGCTATTATGGCAAAAAAAATAATTATTTACATGAAAATTCTACAAAGGTGCAAACTAATTTTATAAAGGATTTTCCTAAAGGCTTTTTCGAAAGCTTTGTTTTTTTGAAGAGCCTTCCTAAAACATATCGGGTCAAGAAAACCCGTTTTCTTACGTAAGGTGGTGAGAATTATGGCGAAGCGTAGTAAAGAACAAACGAAAAATAACAAGCAAAGAAATGATAGACAACGTGAAATGGAAAACGCTCCAGGTATGGGCGATAAAAAACTAGATGGGCCTAATCGTCCTTCAACTTAAAGAGGTGGACTCCTATGAGTCCACCTCTTCTTTTCTTATTTTTTTTTATTATTGAACTGCAATAATTTTTGTTCCAAGTTGGTAGCCAACTCTAACTGTCGTTGTTTTTTATAGTACCAGTCTGTCAAATCATAGTTTTTTATTCCCTTCGTTCGGTCCATATATCCACTTATTTTTTTTGCGTTTTTTTTGTGATACCAATCATTAAAATTTGTTCGATGATGGTTAATGACTGGATACGTAGTTCTTAAAGATGGCGTTCGTTTTCTATGTATTTTTTCCACAAACTGCTCGTAATCGAACCGGGAACCCGTATGTTCAACTTTCAAAGCAAAGGATCGAATTTGATGTTTTTCTTCTGCGTGGAATAAAAGCCACGCTAAACGTTTTCCTAATTCAATTCGATTTTTCACTTTCGTAAAGCCATGCACAGAATAACCAAATAACCTACCTTCTAAAGTAGGAAAAATAACCGTACTAAAATGCAATAAATCTTCAATAACAAAAGGAAGACTTCCAAATACTTTATCGTGATAATATGGGTCTTGTATGACTGGTTTTTGAATCACGTTTTGTTCATTAATAATTAAAGCGGTACATAATCTTTCTACATCTTTTTCATTCCAAAACTTAATCCATTCCTTCTCCATAAATTTCGACACATGAAAGCACTTTAATAAGTGAAATAACGGTTCCCCTACTTTCTTTGAAGCTTCGTAAAGCAGAAGTTGCGGATATGCATCTGAGAATATTAACCAATTTGCACGTTCGTATGTTAAAAATAAAATTTCTCGATACGGTTTCGGTATGAGCTTACTAAAGATTTCACCTTCCAAATCAGTCATGTTCCAACCTGCATTTCTCGACACAAAACTTGCTAAATACGCCCAAATGACCTCTTTATGTTTCATATAAAATTCATTATAAAGTACGGTACGTGAAATATTATCGGCATTTCCTTTTTCCGTTTTCCTCTTGATTTGCTCAATAAGTAATTTTTCATCTTTAGTAACACTATAGATGATCAATGTCCCACTTCCCTTTCAAACGTATGATCTATTCAAATTGTACAATTTATGGTATGATTGAGTGATGGAATAAAGCATTTCTTGCTTAATTTCATAATTTTGAGTAAAGGGTGCAGCGCATGTCAATTCGTTATCCAAATGGAAAAGCCTATATCCCGAAGCAAAACGAACGCATGAACGTAAGTAAAAAAAAATCAATTTCATACGGAAATCGAGGGATGAGTTTAGAAGAAGATATTAACATTTCTAACGATTATTATTTGGCAAAAGGGATTGCAGTTATTCATAAAAAACCAACACCTTTACAAATAGTTAAAGTAGACTATCCAAAACGCAGTGCGGCAGTTATTAAAGAAGCGTATTTTCAGCAAGCATCTACAACTGACTACAATGGGGTTTTCAAAGGGAAATATATTGACTTTGAAGCAAAAGAAACAAAAAATAAAACGTCATTTCCATTAAAGAACTTTCATAAACATCAAATAGAGCATATGGGACAAGTTTTATCTCAAAAAGGGATTTGTTTTACGTTGTTAAGATTTTCAGCTAATGATGAAGTTTTTTTATTAGATGCTAAATATTTATGCTCTTATTGGTATAAACAAGAGCATGAGCGTAAATCAATACCTAAATCAGAAATTGAAGCTTTAGGTCATGTAATTCCCCACGGTCTATACCCACGAATAGACTATTTATCGGTAGTTGAAAACATTTATTTTTGTTAATTATTGAAAGGAAGATGGATCATGTCAGAAGATACTCGTACAAGGCAAGGTCGTCGTAAACAGAAGCAACAAACTAGTAAAAAAGCAGGTGCAAAGAGAGCGATTTTTAAAAAGATAATGATCCTTTTTTTCATTGCCTTTGCTGCTGCAAGTGTAATAGGAGGATTTACGGTATACTCAATTATTAAAGATGCGCCACCGATTGACCCTGATCAATTAACATTGGCACTTAACCCAGAAATTTTAGATGAAAATGATGAAGTATTTACGCGATTAAATGCATCTGAAAATCGTCGTAAAGTCACCATCGATGAAATTCCACGACTTGTGGAAGATGCCTTTATAGCTGTTGAAGATGTTCGTTTTCGGGATCATTTTGGAATTGATCTTCGCCGTATCGGTGGAGCCGTTAGAGCCAATGTTACAGGTGGGTTTGGAGCAGAAGGAGCAAGTACGATTACACAGCAGGTCATTAAAAACTTGTTTCTAACAAATGAAAAGCGCATGACGAGAAAAATTCAAGAACAATATTTAGCGATTAAATTAGAACAATCATATTCAAAAGATCAAATTTTAGAGATGTATTTAAATGCCATATACTTTTCTGGGGCCTATGGCGTTGCTGAAGCAGCTGACCGCTACTTTAGTAAAACGTTAGATGAACTTACAATTGAAGATGCAGCACTACTAGCTGGGATTCCACAGCGACCAAATTATTTCAATCCATTTAGAAATCCTGAAGCTGCTGAAAATCGAAGAAACATCGTTATTGGTCTTATGGAACGTCATGGAAAAATCACTGCTTCTGAAGCAAACCATGCAAGATCCGTTTCAGTTGAAGACCAATTAAATCGTTCACAGACAGAAGCGTACCCTTACCCTGACTTCTTGGATCAAGTATTAAAAGAAGTAGCCGCGATTGAAGGGATTACTAGTAGTGACATTTATACTAGTGGCTTAAAAATTTACACGACACTCAATCAAGAAGCTCAAGCCTACACGGAAAATCTTTTCCAAACCTATGATTTTCCTGATGAAGAGTTTCAAGCTGGACTTACCGTTGTAGATACGAAAACAGGCGCGATCAAAGCACTTGTTGGTAGTCGAGAAAAAGACAGTGTAATGCTCGGCAATAACTATGCTACCGATGAGAAACGAAGCCCAGGCTCGACCATAAAACCGATATTAGATTATGGACCTGCGATTGAGCATTTTAAATGGTCGACATATCATCAAATCGTTGATGAGCCTCATACGTATTCTAATGGCGACCCATTTAGAAACTTCGGTGATAATTATGAATATGGGCCAATGTCGATGCGTAGAGCACTACTCTTATCACGAAACGTCCCAGCAGTAAAAGCATTTCAAGAAGTTGGCCTCGAAAAAGCCAAAGCATTTGGAGAAGGATTAGGACTTCCTTTAGATACGATTCAAGAATCTTACTCGATCGGTGGATTTACTCACGGGCTTTCAACAGACGAAGTCGCTGGAGCATATGCAGCTTTCGGTAATGGAGGAGTTTACAATAAACCATACACCGTAAGAAAAGTTGAATTTCCTGATGGACGTATCATTGATCTTACACCTGACTCACACATTGCCATGAGTGACTATACAGCATTCATGATTACTGACATGTTAAAATCCGCTGTTGCTCCTCCACAAGGCACAGGTAGAAATGCTCGAGTTGAAGGACTACCAATGGCTGGTAAAACAGGAACATCTAACGGCACTGTCGATCGTTGGTTTGCAGGATATACGACCAACTACTCTATTGCCGTATGGACAGGATATAAAGATCGTCGTGAAATCGAAGGAGCAAATACTAGAATTGTATTAGACTTATTTAAACAAGTCATGACAGAGGTTTCAAAAGGAAAAGAAACAGCAAACTTTAAGCAACCGAACTCGGTTGTAAAAGTTGGTCTTGAGAGAAGCACTGGACTGTTACCGAGTGAATATACTCCAACAGATGAAATCATCTATGAATATTTTGTTCAAGGAACAGAGCCGACAAAAGTTTCAGAACGTTTTATGAAACCTGAAACACCAACTGAATTTATGGGCTCATACAATGAAGTGACAGATCAAATCATCTTATCTTGGTCATTCCCAGAAGAGGAAAGAAAAAAATTCTCATTTGAACTTCAATTGTCGCTTAACGGTAGTGAATTTGAAGTCATCTCATTTTCTGATGAAATGCAGCACATTATTTTTAATCCTGAAAGCGATACTTCTTATCACTTCAAACTTCGTGCAATCTCAGATCTCAATGACGCATTACGAAGTGATCCAGTCGAGTTAAAGATTGAAGTTCCTGATAAAGGTGTTGAAGAGGAAACCGATGA
>SKSA01000149.1 GCA_007118195.1 Anaerobacillus sp.
GCTGCTTCGTCTGCTGTTTCTCCTTCTTCAACCTTACCTCCTGGAAATTCTATACCCCGATCTTCATGACGGGTCAAAAGCCAATTTCCATTTAATTTACATATAACCCACACGTGTTTAGTATTGTCGGAAAAATAGTCTTTTTCAAAAGACAATTCAACTTTATTTTTATAAAAATCAATAAACGTTAATTTATTAGTTTGCAACAGAACAAATGACACTCCTATCTCCCCTATATTTCCTTTCCATTATACACGACATTGATAGGAAAAACGCAAGCGGTTAATCTTCGTATAAAAATACTCCCTGTGTATATAGTCTACTTAATAGAGCAGTATGTTCCTCTACGGTCTGGTTCGTCCTCGATGTACATACTCATTCATCCTCTGAAGGCTTAATAAAGACTATCGTTATAACGACAGAAACTAAGCTTACAAAAGTGATGACGGCAAATAACGTGAAATGGGAGGCCTTCATCAGTACGGCAACAATGGGCGGCCCGAGAGCAACACCGACAAAGCGCATACTGCTGTATACAGAGGTAATCGTTCCTCGTTCTGCTTTTTCAATTCCTTCAGTGACTAAGGCATCTAGACTAGGTAATGCAAAACCAATTCCTAGTCCTGAAGCAAACATTGCTGTTAGTAACACGTAAATATCTTTCGTAAACGCAACCGAAAAATTGGCAATCGTTAAAATAACTAATCCAACCGCTGTCACTACTTTCATTTTTTGCTTTTCTTTACCAATCGCTTTCCCTGTAATGAAAGACGAAATACAAAGAGCCGCTAACGGGATGGCAAGAATAATCCCTTTTTTTATACCGTCAATATTATGCTGCTCTTCTAGCATCGTTGATAAGTAAAATAACACACCGAAAAGGACAAACATACATATGCACCCAATGGCAAAAACAGCATACAACCAGCGCCCTTCATTTTTACAAATATATTTCAGCGATCGAAGAAAAGCATCTAGTTTCGGCGGTTCTGTTGATAAAGGGGGTGTAGAAACTAAGAAAATCATCATAAAAATTGAAATTAGACAAAATATCGGAAATGCAAAAAAAGGCATAAACCAAACAATTGCCGCTAATGCAGCTCCTAATATCGGACTAAGTACTTTTCCAAATGTATTGGATGTTTCAATAACACCTAGCCCATTACTCACATCGCTTTCATCTTGAAAAATATCCCCTACCAAAGGCATGACAATTGGAGCGGCTCCAGCAGCACCAACCCCTTGAAGTAATCGTCCAATGATGATTAAACTGTATGGGTCCTTTACTTGCCATGAAGCCCACCCTGAAATTAATCCACCTATTGCTGCAATGATTAAGCTCGGAATAATAATTACTTTTCTTCCATACTGATCCGATAAGTAACCTGCAATAGGAATTAATATGATGGCAACAACAGAATATACAGTAATGATCAAACTGCTTTGTAGAGCACTTATGTTAAGTTCTTTTTCAATAGTAGGAAGGACCGGGATCAACATTGAATTCCCTAGAGTCATTACTAATGGAATTGACGCTATCGACACAAGATCCCACGTTTGGTTTTTTTCCATAAAAAAACTCGCCCCTCGTTGAAAAAATTCATTGAAATAATTATTTAAAGTTACTTTAACTTCATTTTGTAAGTGCGAGCCTTCACCTATTTCTTCACTCGAAATTCATACTCTTATTATTTTAGAAAAGAAAAAATCTATTCTCTTAGCTAAAGATTTAAAACTAAAATCCTTATTTCATTCAAAACGCTCATGCCGATAAATCATCTAATATGTAAAGGAGTGATTTCCTTCTCTTCGCTTTAAAGCAATATGTATAAGTAGGGGGTTTGTTTTCGAACCTTCCAACCTTCCAAATTTCTAACTTTCTAATTTCTAACCAACTATAAAAAAATAAGTGAATATTTTCCTTACGGTTAGGATAAATTATCAATGTCCATATTTCATTTAGTCGCTGCGATTTCTAACTGTATTTACTACGGTACGTAAAATTAGCTATAAGCATGAAGTGATTTATGGAAATATAAGGTTATAACTTAGGAGGAATTTTTTAATGCAAGGTACAGTAAAGTGGTTTAACGCAGAAAAAGGCTTTGGATTTATTGAGGTAGAAGGGCAAGATGATGTCTTCGTTCATTTTTCTGCAATCCAAGGTGACGGTTTCAAATCATTAGATGAAGGTCAAAGCGTTAGCTTTGAAGTTGAAACTGGTAACCGCGGCCCACAAGCCGTTAATGTCCAAAAAATATAAAAAAACTTAGCTCGCTAAGCCGTTAAGGCATAGGCGACCTTAGTGACACTTATACTTAAGACTCGAAATTTTTACCATCGTCAAATAAGCGTCTCTGCTAAAAATTTATACTTAAGTATAAAGAAAAAATGACACCGTTCGCTACATGGAGCAACGGTGTCATTTACTTTGACTAAAGCGAACTCGTTTCAGCAAGCTGAAACATCGAGAAACTAGATGGAGTCTCGACTCCACCTGATTAAAAGTTCCCACCTACGCGTTGAGGTGGGGGTCTATAACCCTTAAACCATTTAAGATTAACTATTGTGATTTTTTTCTTCTGTTTTTGTCGCCGATTTTGACTTTTGATCATCATCATCAAATTCGTTCGTTAAATCTTTTGTCGATTTTTTAAACTCTTTTAATGTTTGCCCCATCGCTCTTCCAATTTCCGGAAGCTTTTTCGGGCCAAAAATAACTAAGGCTATTACTAAGATTAAAACAAGACCTGGTATTCCGATATTACTTAACATATTTTCTCCCCCTTAAGTTTTGTTTGCTTTGTGTACTTATGTTGTTCTTTATTAGCGTAAATCAAACAAAAATATTTGGAAAACAGCTTATTTATTAAAAAACTTAGGCTCAATATTTTCAACAACTTTATAGCCACCCAATTTTTCTACTTGTTGCGTAAAGTCAGCTGAACGAATCACTTCCAATAATTGTTGACCAGCATCACTTTCATAAAAACTGTTTGACATTACTAGATCATAGCTTTCATCAGCAACTGGGATAAAATCTAGTCCCATGGTTTGTGCAGCAGAATAAACGCCTAATCCGACACTGTTTTCTTTTTCTTTTACTTCAGCTGCGACACTTAAGTGGGAAAACATTTCTCTTTCATATCCTTGAATTTGCTCAGAAGTTAAAGAAAGCTTTTTCAGTATTGAATCAAATAATATTCGTGTTCCTGCTCCGCGTTGACGATTTACGTATGCTGCTCCCTTTTCAACAATGTCTTCAATGGTTTTGATTGAAAGCGGATTGCCTTTTGGAACGATCCAGCCTTGTTCCCGTTTTAAAAACGGAATGAGTACAACTTGTTGATCGGCTAAATATTTTTCAATGTACGTTACATTATACGTTTCTGTTTCAGGATCTAGAAGATGAACTCCAGTAACGTGAGCCTCTCCTTTTCTAATCGCCATTAAACCGGCTAGACTTCCAACATGTGAAGAAATCACTTGTCGATGGACGTCTTTCTTTCTTAATAACGAAGAAACAATATCAATCGTTAAATCGTGACTTCCAGTAAATAGGACCGCTTTTTTAAGCGCATCTATCGGTTTGTAAAGCTCAATTTCAACTTCTTCTCCTTGTTCTAATCCTAAACTATCCGGTGGGACAACTAAAACACCATCTGCGCGAACCATCGACATCGTTACTCCTGCCGCTCGTGTTAATGGATTGGCAATAAACTCACCATTCACATAACCTACGTTCATGCGAACAAAATCTTCTGCCCCCATATTTGATACGACTCTTCGCCCGAGACGAACTTTTAACGTCTCACGTTTCGGTTCTTGAATGCCTTGATAATGATAAAGAAGAGGACGAAGAAACCACTCTAAAGCTAAATAAGCGGAAACTGGATAACCTGGTACCCCGATAATCGGTTTTCCTTTCACTTCTCCTAAAATAACTGGTTTTCCTGGGCGTGTCGCAATTCCATGAGTATAAACTTCGCCTAATTCGCTAATGACATGGTACGTGTAATCTTTAGAGCCAGCTGAAGAACCTGCATTAATAATGATGACTTCTGCTTCATCAGCCGCTTTTACTATCGCCGCTCGAATATGTTCAGGATCATCGACAGTGATATCTGATAAAAGTGGTTCTCCTCCCCACTCTTCTACAAAACCAGCAAATACGGTTCCGTTAAATTCGATTATATTCCCTGGTTGCAATGAAGTGCCTGGTTGTCTAAGTTCATTTCCAGTAGGTAGAATCGCTACCTTCGGCTTTTTTACAACAGGTAGCTCTTGGACACCACCAGCGAGTATCGCTCCTAAGTCAACCGGTCTTAAAGTATGACCTTGTGGTAAAATCATTTCGCCACAAACGACATCTTCACCGACGGGACGGATGTTTTGCCAAGGTGTCGCCGGAGCGATAAGTTCAACCGTTTCACCATCAATTTCTTGAAGTTCTTCAATAATGATCACCGCATTAAACTGATTAGGGATCGGATTACCTGTGTCGACGTATTGAAAGTCGACCCCTTTTTTCAAATGAAGTGGGCGCTGTTCATGAGCCTCATACGTATCTTCAGCACGAACAGCGATCCCATCCATCGCCGAAGCGTGATAATGCGGTGTGGAAAGGCTAGCGAAAATCGGTAAGGCTGTAACTCTACCTAATGCTTTATTCGTACAAACAGTTTCTATTTCAGGAGTTAAAGTTACTTTATTAATAAACTCTTCTCTAGCAATATGTCTTGGTTTATCTTGTAAATATACTTTTCGGTTTAATTGTTTTTGACTCACGTAAAAGTTCCTCCTAGCGTAACAAGATCGCCGATACAAGATCGCCTTGACTTGCACCTTCGTTTTCAGCATCAATTTCTACCATCGCATCACTTTGAACGAGAGTGGAAATTAATCCGGATTTTCCGATAATAGGTTCGGCCCACCATTCGCCTTCCTTTTCTACCAATTTCACCCGAATATAATCTGTTCGTCCCATCGCAGAATGAATGTTTTTTGTTAAACGAACTCCTACTCTGTCTAACTTGTTACGAGAAGTTTCCCCACTTAATTTTCGAACAATTTTTTCTCCAAATAAGGAAAAGATAATCATCGCACTAGCAGGGTGTCCTGGTAAGCCAATGACTGGTTTCTCCCCTGCCATCGCTAAAATCGTCGGCTTCCCTGGCTTGATCGATACACCGTGAATAAAAACCCCAGGCTCACCAAGCGACTCAATAACCTTTGTCGTATAATCTTTTGCACCAACTGAACTACCACCTGACAAGACAAGACAATCGACTTGATCGAATAATTCCTTTGCTCGCTTTTGATATTCTGTATAATCATCGGTAACAATCCCAGCGTAAATGGCCTTTCCACCCCATTCGTGGACTAGACTCGTAATCGTTAGTGCATTTACATCTCTAACTTGACCTATTTCTAAATTTTCAGTCTTATAAGGAACAATTTCATCACCACTTGATAAATAACCGATCGTTAATTGCTTGAAAACAGTGACATGCGTTTTTCCAACAGCAGCAATGGCCCCGAGTTCTTGCGGGCGAAGCTTTGTCCCTTTTTCAATCAACACTTCACCAACGCGTACATCTTCGCCGATTTGGATAATGTTTTCACCTGGTGCCACCTGTTTATAGGTGTTCAATAAACCGTTTAAATCTTCACAATGTTCAATCATGATAACGCTATCACTTTGCGGGGGTAGCATACCTCCTGTTGGGATATAAATCGCTTCGCCACTTTGTAGAGGTGTTGTTGCCGCTTCTCCCATTTGGACACTACCAGCTACATTTAAAAATCCCGGCATCGTCTCAGAAGAACCATATGTTTCTTTTGCTTTTACCGCATAGCCATCAACGGTCGATCTTGGAAAACTTGGAACAGACTCTGTAGCGACTACTTCTTCGGCAAGTACACGGTGAAACGCTTCTTCTAACGGAACAACCTCGGTTTCCTTAACCGCTCTGACAAGCTCTTCAATATGAGCAAGTGTTTCTTCTACTGTTTTAACTTTAAAAAATTGCATCGATGATCACCCTCCCTCTTTAATTGTTGAGAGATGCTATTTTTCAGCTAATTTTTTCGCTTCTTCATATTCCGAAGGATGATTCATATTATAGAAAACTTGTTGAATATTATCAATTTCTTTGATTAATAGATGTTCTTCTGTAACATAATTTACATTAAGTCGTTCTAGTAGATTCTTTATTCGTAATTGATTCGTACGTAAACAATTCTCAACTTCAGCTAACACAGATTTTTTATAAACAGCAAAGAGCGGATGTTGCTCTCCGTTAATCACCGGGACAACTGCATCAAACCCTTCGCTTTGTTCAACTAAAACTTGAGCTAAATCAACTGAAATAAAGGGCATGTCACAAGCGACAAAAACATTTACATCATAGCTTGAAGCCATTAGTCCAGCTTGGATTCCAGCTAAAGGACCTTTATTTTTCACTTTATCACTAACCGTTGGTACGTTTAAAAACTGATACTTTGCCTCATCATTAGTAACTAAGATGACCTCTTCAAAGGTTGTGGTTAATTGTTTTTTTATTCTTTCGATATTAGCAAGGCCATTAATCGGTAGTAATGCTTTATTTTGACCCATACGACTTGACTTTCCCCCCGCCAATATGATCGCACCAGCGTCCATTGGATCACCCCTATTCATTGATAAGTTTTGAATTTTGAGTGTTGAGTTTTGAGTATTGTGGGTAATGCTTCGAAGACTATAAGTAAGAGATTGGTTACCCAAACTTTGATAATATAAAGCTACGGAGCAAAGCTTACACTAACTCATAACTCTTCATTCAAAACTCAAAACTAACTACTAACTTCTTCCTTCGGTACACCAAAACCTTTTTCTTGAGCAATAATATCTAAATGAATGCTGTTGATATCCAATAAAAAAGCTGTTTGTTTTTTTAATAACTTTCTTTTGTCGATGA
>SKSA01000163.1 GCA_007118195.1 Anaerobacillus sp.
AGTACTGTCCACACATGACTAAACCTTCATTAGGAATTCGACCCTGCTATAGCGGATTGCAGGTTACAAGGCGCCGCTACTGCCCCGTCTATTGCGATGTGTTTCAACTGAATAACTATATATTACATGTTTTTATGATTAATGTATATATTAAACGATTGCCATTGGAGGATATTGTTGACATCTCACTATGCCTAATAGATACCCGATTACTTATGAACGACGACTATCTACTTAATGCTCAGTCTCTTGCTTGAGAAGTCATTTATACTCTTGACTACACTTAGACCCGCAATATAAGTTTCTGGAAAAAATAATATAGAATAAACAGATTTCGGAAGAGAGATTATACGGGTATGAGATACTTATTAATTATTTTCCTATTGTTTTTGTCTTTCTTTTTTCAAAATAGAGCACTAGCCGATGAAATGGTGACCGTCAAATTAGTCAACTATATTGGTGATACAAAAGAGGTGAAACTCGCTCTAAAAGGAGAGTTTTACACTCTTGATCCCGCGCTAAGTTTAAAAGAAGGAGTGAATTATCAATTAAAAGTAAATGATGGTTCGATCAAAATAGAAGGGGAGGAGGAAACGTTTCATATTAATGAATCATTTGTACTAATCCCGAAAACGTATGATGAAAATCATGTTATTTACATTAATGATCGTCCGTACTTAGGTTCGATCGAGTTTCAAATGGAGGACGGTAAAAATATTCGACCTGTTAATCAGCTTTTTTTAGAAGATTATTTAAAAGGGGTCGTACCTTTTGAAGTGTACCCATCGTGGGAACTAGAAACATTGAAGGCGCAAACGTTAGCCGCTCGAACGTATGCAGTCACTCACATGAAGAAAAATATGGATGATACGATCCGTTTTCAAGTGTATGGCGGTTTTACGTGGACTGAAAATACGACGAAAGCGGTAGATGAAACGAAGGGCGAAGTGATTACTTACAAAGACCGTCCGATTGACGCGTTTTATTCAGCAAGTAATGGCGGAATCACCGAAAGTAATAAACATGTATGGGGAGGTAACGCCTTAAGCTATTTTCCGATCAAAAAAGATCCGTACGATCCAACTCATCCATGGGAATTTACGCTTAATAGGAGCCAAATCGTTTTAGACGAAATCAATTGGGATGATCAAAATTGGTGGGATGAAATTGAGGAAATTGATACGGAAATTACGGCAGCAATGAAAAGTTGGCTCTATAATAAAGGATACTCTTCTGATATTAAGATTTTATCGGTTTCTGATTTTGAAATAACGCCGAAACAACTTCCTTCTGAACGAACCGAAGAAGGGGCCTTGACGGTTGAATTTTTACAACGTTTATTAGATGGAACCGTGTTATATGAAGTGATCGATTTTGAAAATGGAAAGGTGAATCGAATTCGTCCTTTAATCGGTGGTAATATATTTAAAAGTTATTTAGTTGATACGTTTGTTGATAATGATGAGTCCTATATAGTGAAAGGGAGAGGCTTCGGTCATGGCGTCGGGATGAGCCAGTGGGGTGCACAAATGATGGCCGAACAAGGAAAATCTTATGAGGAAATTTTACAATTTTATTACCCTGGAACAAAGATTAAGAACGTAACCGAATCACATTAGGACAGGACGAATACCGAAATGGAAGTGGAAGTCGTATTCTGTTTGTGGGAGGGAAAAAATAGGGCTGACCCAAAAGTGTGTGACACTTTTGGGTCAGCCTCAATGTTTTTATGTTAATAAATGTTGTAATTTCATTCAAATAAAACCAGTAAGCTATTTATCATTTCTCGGGTGACTAGGAACAGAGCCCTTTTTCTTTGCAAGAAGCATTTTTGCTTCATTGTAGGACAGTCCTGATTGACGATTTAGACGTTTTACTTCATTAATATCAGTCCCAGCTATCGTTGCCTTTTTACTTTCCATTGTTATTCCTCCTTTTTATTACGTAGTTTTTAAGTCATGGAAGATATTTATGCGCTTTTAGGATGATTGGCGACTTAGGATACCATCATTTTTGTATGGAAAAGTTGGACAGTTGGTTAGTTGGAAAGGAAATCACTTGACTTTACATGCTATATGGTAACTGCTTCGTCATGAAGTTTTTTATAAGAAAAAAAGGAGGATGATTTCATGAACGAGCCTCTGAGATTCGAAAGAGTGTGCTCCTGCGGTTACTCGTCGCAAAGCTACACGAAGCCTATGCTAGGAAGTGTGACATGATGTGATTGAGGTCAGTTGCTTCACAGCGAAGAGAAGGAAATAATTCGTCTTTTTCCCTCTTAAGATAGTAATTGAGCTAGTAATGATGGGTTTGTATTTAGTCGGTAAGAAAGTAGTTTTGAATTAGTGAAGTAGGGAATGTAATTAACATAACCATTT
Source organism: Anaerobacillus sp. (assembly GCA_007118195.1). Taxonomy (GTDB): domain Bacteria; phylum Bacillota; class Bacilli; order Bacillales; family Anaerobacillaceae; genus Anaerobacillus. The sequence continues at coordinate 2,379 of SKSA01000163.1, forward strand.
CATAGGGAGTGGTAGAGCTTGGAGAATACTAGATGAAATGATCAAAAAAGGCTTAAATAGCTTGGTGAACCCTATGGTCTCTAGGTGGAATACGACGCTATAAAACTACTGTAAAAAGGAGCGGAATAAACATGAGTAAAAGAGAAGAACTTATAAATAAGTTAAAACAACAAATTGATCATTGGAACGAAGAAGTCTCGGATCTAGAATCAAAATCAAAACAAGTCAATGAGAAAGCAAAAGGGAAATATCATGAAACGATTGAGTTACTAAAAAAACAGCGAGATGAAGCTAAACAAAAGTTGAAAGAGTTGGAAAAAGTGAGTGAAACTGCTTGGGAGGATTTAAAGCAGCAAACGGAGAGTACTTTTACGAACTTGAAACAAGCATTTAAAGAAGCAAAAGACTACTTTAACAATAACAAAAAGGGTTAAAAAGAGGGAAGTTAGTTAAAAGTTGTGAAACCTGTTTTAGCAACTAGGGTCGCTAGTACCTTAATACAAGGCGATCCCTAGTTTTCTTTGTTTTGAATAAATATTATGTTTTAGGCAGGTAGGTATTGTTTTGGTAGAACCCCAGAAGCTTATTAATTTGCCACTGATTTCTTTTGCTCATTCGTATTTTTTATATTTGATGTCATCGCAGGTATAACATTATATTTGACGATGAAAACGTTTAGTAATAGTAAAATCGACGACGCAATAAATAAGCTTCTAATCCCAGCGGCAGACGCTAACCAACCACCAGCGATCGGTCCCATCATTGTACCTAAATACATAAAGCTATTAGAAAAGCCATACGTCCGACTTTCCATCCCCTCAGGAGCTAAGTGGCGTATAAGAGAGTTGATCGCTGGTAATAATCCACCTAAACAAAGCCCTAATAAAAATCGAAAGACTAAAAGCTGCCAATATGTTTCTACGAACGCTTGCGGTAATGTGATAATAGCCGCAAAAAGTAAAGAAATTAACAAAACAAATTGCGCGCCTTTTGTGTCGCTCAATTTTCCGAGGAACGGACTTGCGGACATGTTCGCAAACCCCATGACCGACATAGCTAACCCTGCATAAAAAGCTACATTTTGTGAAGTGGAGAGTTCTTGAACATACAATGATAACAATGGGTTAATTCCAATTAAAGCGCATTGAACTATAAAAAAGACAAAAAATAAAGATAAAAGAGGTGAAGTAGAAGCAATCTTTTTGAAATCTTGCATTGTGTTTGTTTTGACATATTCCTCTTTTTTCTTATGATCTTCTTTTACGAAATATAAGACAGCAAATGCTGTTAATAATATCGTGAGTCCGGTCACGTAGAAGACCATTCTGAATCCAATTAAATCGGCTAAGATCCCACCAAACAATGGACCACAAATTCCACCAGCCACAGCACCTGCTTGTAGCATTCCTAGCGCGTAGCCTGAGCGTTCCTTCGGTGTGGTCATAGATATCAAGGTGATTGCAGCAGGGATAAATCCAGAAATCATACCATTGAGTAGACGAAGCAGTAGTAATGACCATGGTCCAGTTGCGAAGCCAGTGAGGGTAATAACGATCGCCATACCAAATCCTGAACGAAGTAGCATTAATTTTCGGCCATGTCGATCAGCAAGTTTTCCCCATAGTGGTGAAAATAAAAAGGCTGTTAGAAAGTTTGCGCCAAAGATAATCCCAGCCCATCGACTAACAGCTTGTAGATCCGTCACTCCTAATTCTTGTAGATACAAAGGTAAAAAGGGGATAATCATTGTCATAGAAGCCATGACAAAGAATTGACATACCATTAGTATGTACAGATTTCGTTTCCAATTTGTTTTTGGCATTTCTTTTTTCACTCCCATATCGTTATACCTATTATACTTCGTAAAACGAAATATTCAAGAGAAAAATAGAAATTGTTAAAAAGTTTGTATTTTACTATGGAACAAAAATAGGTAATATGTTATACTTTTCTAAAAATACAGAAAATACTCTAGGGGGGATTTAGGTGGAAAAAGTAGATATTGCGGTACAAGATCATTACCCAAAAGATTTTGCATGGTGTTATGGATGTGGTCAGTTAAATGAAAGTGGTCATCATTTTCGCACAGGTTGGCAAGGAGAACAAACGATTACGATATATGAGCCATTACAAGAGCATACGGCAATTCCAGGCTTCGTGTACGGTGGGTTAATTGCTTCTTTAATCGATTGTCACGGTACAGGTTCAGCATCACTAGCATTGTATCAAAAAAATGGCCATGAACTCGGAGACGGTACTCCTCCACCACGGTTTGTAACAGCAAAGTTAAATGTCGAATTTTTAAAACCTACTCCATTGGGTGTGCCACTTAAGGCGATCGGTACCATTGAAGAAATCCACCCGAAAAAGTGGAATGTGAATACCGAGGTTTATGCGGGTGACGAATTATGTGCACGAGGATTAGTCGTCGCCGCCGTTATGCCAAGCTCATTTGGGAAAAAATGAGTTACGCCGTTTCTCTTACAGATTTACTTTAGAAGTAAAAATAAGCTATTGAATACCTAAACTGCATGGATTTCATATTGGAAATTGATACACTCCCATACAAATAGCCAGGTTTGAAAAATCTTGCTACTTGTATGGGAGTTTTATGTGTCTTCACATAGCTGGATCGGCTCCGTACACTAGCGGAATGTCCGTAACAGCGCTGAACTTGATCTTAAAAATAATAGATTTCAGATATCGAAAAAAACGAAAACACCTTACTGTTGTACTTTAGAAAATTACGTTACAATAACAATATTAATAATTATTTCTATAAAGCAATCTGAAATTTAACGTAAGAGGTGATTTTAAAATGAACATTGAAAATATTGTCGTTGTTAGTCCGTTATATAAGGAATTAAAGGAGCTAATCGAAAGCAAATCTGTACAAAAAAAATTCCGCTTTTTACCCGAAGAAAAAGCAACAAAAGAAGATTTAGAGTGGGCCGATGCTTTTCTAGCATTTAATTTAAAGTCAGACCATGATTATTCTCATGTGAAATGGGTGCATTCTTTAGGGGCTGGTGTAGATAGTTTACTTTTCAACAAAGACTGGGACGAAAACGTATTGCTAACTAGAACGATTTGTTCGTTTGGTCAAAGAATTGGCGAGTTTAGCTTAAGCTATATTTTAAAAGATCTTCAATTTCACGACCAATTCGACCAACAACAAAAAGAAAAAAACTGGCAGCCGATCACTCCTAAACTGCTAAGTGAACAAAAAGTGATGATCTATGGGACTGGCGAGATTGGTCTTAGGACCGCAGAGATTTTGGCTTCATTAGGTGTTGAAGTATTTGGAGTTTCATTAAGTGGTAAACAAAAAGAACCGTTTAAAAAGGTGATGACTGTAGGTGCACACTTCAGCGAGCTAAGTAACACTGATTACATAATTAATACATTACCACTAACAGAAAAAACAGAGTATTTATTTAATGAAAACATTTTCAAGAAAGTTGCCAATATCGGCTTTATTAATGTTGGTCGAGGAAGATCAATTGATGAAACCGCGTTATTTAAAGCTTTAAATGAAAGCAAGGTAAGGTTCGCGGTATTAGATGTATTCACCGAAGAGCCACTGCCGAAAGAAAGTCCATTGTGGGAACATCCAAATGTTTCGGTGACTCCCCACATTTCAGCAGTCACAACTCCAGATGAAGCGGTGGAATGTTTTGTAGAAACACTTAAAAATATTGAAGAGAATCAACCACTACATAATAAAGTTGATGTTAAAAAAGGTTTCTAAATAAGAATTTCATAATCCTTATTTTTGCGCCATTAGGTTGCTACATCTAGCTGAGTTAAATCGTTCTCAACTAGATGTAGATGGATGAGTAAGGTTATTGGTATTATGAAATTACTCAAATATATAACTAGAAAAAGAATTGAAAATTGAGGGTTGAGACCATGAAAAATATTGGATTAGTTTTAGAAGGGGGCGGTATGCGCGGTCTTTACACCGCAGGCGTCCTAGAATATTTTTTAGAAAAGCAATTATTTTTTCCGTATGTTATCGGTGTTTCAGCAGGAGCTTGTATGGCTGCTACCTACTTATCGCGGCAAAAAGGGAGAAATAAAAAGGTCAATACAAGCCTTGTGAAAGACCCACGCTACTTGTCATTACGAAATTTAGTTTTTAAAAGACAGCTCTTTGGCATGGATTTTTTATTCGATGATATTCCGAACCGTGTTGTTCCTTTTGACTATGATACGTTTAATAAAGGAGAAGAACGATTTTTAGTAGGCACGACTTGTTGCCACACAGGAGAAGCCGTCTTTTTCGATAAAGCACAACATAGTAAAAACATTTTACAAATTATTCGAGCTTCAAGCTCATTGCCGTTTGTGGCGCCACCAGTTTCTTATAATGGCAAGGTACTTCTAGATGGTGGGCTTGTCGATCCGATCCCAATAAAAAAATCTCAACAAGACGGCAATATCAAAAATGTGGTCGTAATGACGAAAGCTGAAAATTTTCGTAGAAAGGCTAGTAAGTTCGCATCATTAGCAAAAATCACCTATCGGTCTTATCCAGCCATATATGATTTATTGCAAAAAAGAC
>SKSA01000146.1 GCA_007118195.1 Anaerobacillus sp.
ATTCCGGGGGATGGAATTGGTAAAGAGGTAATGCCAGAGGCGCTACGAGTATTGCGGACCGTCGCTGACATTCACGGGGGCTTAAAGTTTGAATTTGAATCACATCCGTGGGGTTGTGAATATTATTTAAAGCATAATGAAATGATGCCAGAGGACGGTTTAGCGCGTTTAGAAAATAGCGATGCAGTATTTTTAGGCGCTGTTGGCTATCCGAAACTTGTCCCCGATCATGTATCCTTATGGGGACTGTTAGTGAAAATAAGACGAGGTTTTGAACAAGTAATTAACGTTCGTCCAGCCAAACAACTGGTCGGAATTCAATCACCTCTCGTTAATCCTCGTGACTTTGATTTTATCGTCGTACGTGAGAATAGTGAAGGAGAATATAGCGAGGTAGGTGGACGAATACATAGTGGCTCAGATGAAGTAGCGATCCAAAATGCTGTTTTTACACGAAAAGGCGTTGAGCGAGCAATGGAATATGCCTTTAAGCTTGCTGAACAAAGGCAGGGCCAGGTTGCAAGTGCAACGAAGTCGAATGGAATTGTTCATTCGATGCCGTTTTGGGATGAAGTTTTTCACGACGTATCTAGCAGGTATCCAAAGATTAAGAGCGACTCGTTCCATGTCGATGCTCTTGCTGCATTTCTTGTCACTAAACCACACACATTTGACGTTATCGTCGCTAGTAATCTATTTGGAGACATCCTAACAGATGTTGGAGCAGCAATTATGGGAAGTATTGGGATAGGCCCAGCTGCTAACATTAACTTAAACGGGAAATATCCTTCGATGTTTGAGCCAGTCCACGGCTCTGCACCAGACATCTACGGGCAAGGAATCGCCAATCCAGTTGGGCAAATTTGGACAGGAAAAATGATGCTTGACCACCTCGGGGAATCGGAATTGGGTGATAAACTTCTTGAAGCAATCGAGGGTACTTTAGAGGATGGTGTAAAAACAGCTGACATCGGTGGTACGTCATCAACAACAGAAGTGACCGATGCCATTATCGAGAAACTAAAAACCGTATGTAAAGTGTAAGGAATTTATATCGGGTCTTAAGCTGCCTCATCTCTTTGGGAGGCAGCTTTTTGTTGACGTGTCCACGTGTGGTGACAAAGTGAATTTTTTCACATGGTGCCTGACACCATGTGAAAAATTCACAATAATCAAAAAGGTGTTTCATTATTCATAGTTTTGCCATACAATTAATAGACAACAAGAATTCGGATTATTTACATAGGAGTTGTTAGTATGGCGATAAGTATTGGGAAGGGTTTGAAATTACTATGGTTAATTTGTATTATCGGTGTAATTACTTTAACGTTCATTTACTTAATTTTAGGGGAACGATTTGATAGTTTATATTTTCAATTTCTAGCGGTATTAACACTTGGTTATTTACCTTATACGTTAACGTATCGTTTCTTTTCAACGAATACACAGCAATATCTTTTATTTATCAACATGAGTATTGTTACACTAGCAATTAGCGTAATGTTGCCACTGTCGCATTCAAACCAGGTGATCGTCATTTTTTTACCGTTATTAGCCATCCTATTTAATCATCGAGCGATCTTTTTATTATCTGGAATATTTTCGCTTTGTATTTATATTTTTATGGATTTAATAGGCGGTATTCATCAATCAAGCTTATATGAGATGATGCTCGAATTAAGTTTATTAGTAGTTTACTTGCTCCTTCTGAGAAACGTACTAAAGCTATTAGTAAAGCAATCAAAAATTAACTTTTTATTCGAAAAAACGGTCAATACGTTAATTATGGCGGTTGAGGTAAAAGATGATTATACTCAAGGGCATTCAGTCAGGGTATCTGACTACACTATGATAATCGGTACATATATGAAAAATAAAGGTTATGAAGTAGATTTAGAGAGCTTACGAATCAGTTCAATTTTACATGATATAGGAAAAATTAAAATACCAGTTGATATTTTAACTAAAGAAGGAAAGTTAACGGCTGAAGAATTTAACGTCATAAAAAAGCATTCTAAGGATGGAGCCGACCTTGCTCAAGAATTGGAATATCCAAAAGACATTGTTGACTCTATTCTTTATCACCATGAAAGGTTTGATGGAAAAGGTTATCCAAGTGGTTTAAAAGGAGATGAAATCCCATTAAAAAGTAAAATCATTGCACTCGCTGATACTTTTGATGCACTTACAAGTAATCGTCCCTACAGAAACGCTTTTACTGCAGATAAAGCATATGAAATCATCGTTGAAAATATGAATACACAGTTCGATCCCTCATTCGAGGATATATTTAACGCAGTTTTCCATGATTTCGTAAAATACCAAACATCAAAAAAAGATGTTCATGTAGTTAAGGATTTCAAGTTAAAAAATATTAATTAAGTAAATGGAAGTTTGTTTTTGGCAAAATGTATCGTAGAAGCGCCCTTTCTCCATAATGAGACAGGGCGCTTCTTTTGTATGTCCACGTGTGGTGGACGTTTTTTGGTATTTGTCTTTTTATGGTGTCTGACACCGAAAAATGGTCATACTATAGGGGATGAAGGAGGGCTATAGGATGTTATTAATATATGATCTTATGAAGATTGTTGTAAAAATAAGAAAGATAACGCTTTTCTTATTAACCTTTGTTTTTTTAATTGTTAGTTCATTTTTCATTCATTGGTTAGAGCCTGAAATGTTTGAAAATCCATTTATCGGTTTTTGGTATGTGATGACGACGGTAACGACAACGGGATACGGCGATTTCGTTCCCGAAACGACGCTTGGTAGGATTTTTGGTCTTTTCTTATATTTTTTTGGAATTGGATTAATTGCCATTGTGATTGGAAAAGTGGTTGAAGGATTTGGAATGTACCGAAAGCTAAAGGAGGAAGGAAAGTTGAGTTATAAAGGAAGGGGGCACTATGTCATCATAGGATGGTCCAATAAGGCAAAGCATGCGATGAATGAAATTTTAGAGATTGATGAAAATGCGAATATTGTCGTCATTGATTCACTTCCTAAAACACCGTATGAACATGAAAAACTTTACTACATTAATGGTGATGCAACAGATACGCATACATTAGAAAGAGCAAACATTTTAGACGCTAGTGCTGTATTAATTTTTGCAAGAGATAACGAAATTGATCCTGTTTCTGCAGACGGAAAAGCTTTAATTATTGTTTCTACGATTGAAGGTTATGCTGTGGAAAAGGAGAGAGACATTTATACAATTGTTGAAATAATAAAGGAAAAGCATATCCCGAACTTTCAACATGCTAATGTTGATGAGTTCGTGATCGCAGATGAGGCACTTTCTGATTTAATGGCCAAAGCGGCTGTACATAAAGGGTCTGGTAAACTCGTGATGAAACTTTTAGGTAGGAAAAATGGCGTTGATTTATGGAAAATAAAAAAGCGTCATGTTTGGAAAACGTATAACGATGCTTTTGAAGATTTAAAAAAAGTAGGGGCAAATTTACTTTCTGATCGTAATGATTTTAACCTCTTTTCGAAGTTAGACGAAGCAATTCCAGAAGATGCAGAGTTATTTATCATATGTAATAAAGAGACGTACAAAAAGGTAAACCATCAATAGGTAGTTAATGGTTGATAGTTTCGATTTGAAAAGGATTAAGAAAACAATCAAAGCTGTTTGCTACAAGAGGCTGCTTCAATAGCGAAGTAGCTTTTTGACTTGAAGATATCCACGTATGAAAATTTTGTGGTATTTGCCTTTCTAGGCTGCCTCCCCTGTAAATAGTACCTAAAGGAAATTTTCACTTTCTATGATTAATAGCTATACGGCTACAATTTCATCCGTGTTGGTGAAAGTGAACTTTCATTGGGTCTGACACAATGAGAAAAGGTTCACATACTTTTCACGAATCATCTTTATAAGGTGTTTACAGTAAATACTCGATAGGGTATTATACCCTTATAGGTATAAAGTGAAGAATTTCGTAAAATAATATGATACAACACCTTAGAGGAGGTAATATTATGTCTAAAAAAATTGTGATTATCGGTGGAGTTGCTGGTGGTGCAACAGCAGCAGCACGCTTACGTAGAATAGATGAAACATCTGAAATTGTTATGTTTGAACGAGGGGAACATATTTCTTTTGCCAACTGTGGTCTACCATATTATATTGGTGGGGTTATTGAAAACAGAGAAGCGCTTCTCGTACAAACCGTAGAAGGTATGTCCAAAAAATTTAATCTCGATATTCGTAATTTAAGTGAAGTAACGAAAATTAACCGCCAAGAAAGAACAGTAACAGTAAAGCGCGTCAAAACAGGAGAAGAATATACAGAATCGTACGATCAACTAATTTTATCACCAGGAGCGAAACCGATCGTTCCACCAATTGAGGGCATTAATGACGCTAACAATATATTCACATTACGTAATATACCAGATACTGATCGCATTAAAGCGTGGGTAGATGATAATACTCCGAAAAAAGCTGTTATAATCGGTGGTGGCTTTATCGGTTTAGAGATGGCAGAAAACCTCCATCACCGCGGTGTTGAGGTCACAATTGTGGAAATGGCTGATCAAGTCATGGCTCCTCTTGACTATGAAATGGCGTCGATCGTTCACAATCATATTGAAGAAGTTGGTGCGAACTTAATTTTAGAAGACGGAGTAAAAGCATTTCAAAAAAATGGTAAAAAAATCATTTTATCGAGTGGAAAAGAGCTAGATAGTGATATCACAATTCTTTCCATTGGAGTTCGTCCAGAAAATGAACTAGCAGTAGGGGCGGGTCTTGCCGTCGGTGAACGTGGCGGTATTTTAGTAAATGAGCTTCTGCAAACCGAAGACCCACACATTTATGCTATTGGTGATGCCATCGAAGTAAATGATTACATTCAACAATCACCAACAATGGTTCCATTAGCTTGGCCGGCTAATCGCCAAGGCCGTATTGTTGCCGATAATATTTACGGGAAAAAGTTTTCTTATAAAGGCACGTTAGGAACTGCGATTGCAAAAGTTTTTGATTTAACTGTTGCAGTAACTGGTAATAACGAAAAAACGTTAAAAAGATTAGGTCTTCCTTATGAAGTAGTTCATGTTCATCCAGCATCACACGCAGGCTACTATCCTGGTGGATTCCCTGTATCATTAAAGCTAACCTTTAATCCAGAAGATGGGACAATCTATGGCGTTCAAGGTGTTGGGCGTAATGGAGTAGATAAGCGAATTGATGTTATTGCGACAGCCATTAAAGGTGGCTTAACGATTTATGACCTACCTGAATTAGAACTAGCGTATGCACCACCATTTTCTTCAGCGAAAGATCCGGTAAATATGCTAGGATATGTCGCAGCCAATGTTGCCGATGGAGTATTAAAATCATTCCATTACAATCAGGTCGATCAATTAGTAGCGAATGGTGCAACTTTAGTAGATGTTCGTGAAGAAATGGAAGTAGAAATGGGGACGATTGAAGGCTCTATTAATATGCCACTTGGGGATCTCCGAGATCGCCTAGAAGAATTACCGAAAGATAAGCCAATATACGTATTTTGCCAAGTTGGTTTACGAGGATATTTGGCAACAAGAATTTTGGAAGAACACGGAATGGAGGCTATTAACCTTAGCGGTGGATATAAAACATATGCTGCCGTTTATGGAGGCGGATCAGACAGTTCAATCGATGATATTGGCGCAACAAAACAACCAACGAAGGAAACAAGTGCAAAAACACACGAAGCAGATATCGTCATTAATGCTTGTGGTCTTCAATGCCCAGGCCCTATTATGAAAGTTCATCAAGCAATTAAGTGTTTAGAAGACGGTCAAGTAATTGAAATAAGTGTTACTGATAATGGCTTTACTAAAGATATTAAGGCCTGGTGTGAAAAAACAGGTAATACCGTCTTAAAACAAGTTTCAGAAAAAGACAATTATAAAGTTTGGATTAGAAAAGGAAGTGCGACTGCGGTTCAGACAAATAGTTAAAATCTATGGGGAAATAGTTACGTAAGCTGTTTTTATCATAGGTTACCTTCGTTCATAAATGCCGTACCACATTTGATTGTGGTGCGGTTTCCTTTCATTCTCATCTTCATAAATTCTTTATATCCTCTTTATAAGTAAAATTAAGCCGATGTTTCCGCAATTAGTACATGGGGGTTATTACTGATTATTTTTGTAATGACAAGCATTAATGCGGAACTAATTTTCGTTGAAACAGCAAGTTTATTACAAGCACTTCTTATATTAATTGTTTTCTACTTATTGAACTTTGCCATCAGCATGTTCGTCGGAAAATGGTTATTTAATCGAGAGGATAGTATTACGCTAGTATATAGTACGGTGCTAAGGAATCATTCAATCGCTTTAGGGATTGCAGTTACTGCTTTTGGTCCACAAGCTGGGTTAATCTTGGCGATTGCTTTTGTGTTACAAATTCAGGCAGCTACTTGGTACGGAAGAATTGCAGATCGTTTTAACTTTTTTAAAGAAAATTAAATGAAATAAAAAGATAGCACTTGCTTTATATAAAAAGCGGTGCTATCTTTTTTCATAATATAATGTCCACGAGGGGTGTCTGACACCTTGTGAATGTTTCACATACAGAAAACCTAACCAATAATTACTTTCTCTTTTGGGTAATGATAAGGATCCTTGGTCTCTTTTCCTCTCATGATAAACAAGAAAGAGAAGATACCGATGCGTCCAATGAACATTAGAACAATAATGATCTGTTTTCCTAATGAACTTAGTTCAGGAGTAATTCCCATCGACAAGCCAGTTGTTCCAAAGGCTGAGGCTACTTCAAATATAATATGCATTAATGGAAATGGCTCGTAGGCCGAGAGAACAATCACTGCCATCCCGCA
>SKSA01000071.1 GCA_007118195.1 Anaerobacillus sp.
ATGTGGTGGTTCAAGATCAAGAACATATGCAGTTACAGGTGACTATTTAGAAAGCGAACCATTCTGCGTATATATTCCAGAGGCGATGCGTAACAAGGAGAATTCACCGTCTGTATAGCTGCGCAGACATAATTTAATTAACATTGCAAATAGCATACTAAAACGCACAGAAATGAACTGCACCTCTAATTGTTAGATTGAGTCCAACAATTGGGGTGCAGTTCAAATTTTCTGTGCGTCTTTTATTTTTTAAACTAGCCATTGAATTTCCCTGCTAAGGTGAGTGTGGTGAGAATTTTAAGTGGAATATTAACCTAAATATTTTTATAATTGAGAATTATTACTAGAAACATACTAGTGAATATAGTAGAATCAAATAGAAAGTTGGATAAATTATGGGAATAATGCTTCTTTTTTCCTAAATGAACGATAGGAAGGGAAAAAATCATATGAAATTAAAAACAAAGCTATTTATTGGATTAGGTGCAGTGTTAGTAGTTTTACTATTGTTAAGTGTGAATGTAATTTATACGCTTAATAATAAAAATCAGAATATGAACGTTATAGTAGACAATTATTATGAAGGAGTACGACTAAGTCAATTATTAAAAAATAACACATTAAATACTGCTAGACTTTCAAGAGATCTTCTACTTATGGAATCTACTGAGGTTAAGGAAAGTTATGTGGATACTATTAGGGAAGAACATGAAAGTACAATACATACTTTAGAAATATTACTAAATCTCAATGTGAACGATCCTGAAGTTTTTGAGGTTGTTAATGAACTACAATATTTATTGACTAATTATTATCAAATTGTAGAAGATACCATTTTACATATAAAAGCCGGCGATTTTGAAACAGGAAAATTCCATCTTCTCGATGATAGTTTAGAAATGAGGTATAGGATCGTTGATCGGTTAGATCATTTAACGATGCTTGAAGAAGCATCGATGGACCGAGCGCTTGAGAATTCAATAGCATCTTATCAATATACAACCGTATTCTTTTTAATAATAGCTATCACTTGTTTTATTTTCGTACTTGTGATTATCGTTACTTTAACGAGAAGTATTTCTAAATCCATAAATAATGTTTGCAACGTTATGAAAAATATTCCTCATGATTCTTTTGAAGCGCTACCACGTATGCAAATAACTAAAGATGAGTTTGGTGAAGTTGCCACGACCTACAATGAAATGGTTGGAGCACTTGAGAAGTTTTCTGCAAATGAAAAGCAATATAGAAAAGTATTAGAAGAAGAAAATTGGCTAAAGACTAAGTACGGAGAAATAGCAATAAAGGTTCAACGATCACAACAACTAGAATCTTTCGGTCAATTGTTCATGGCAAATATCGCACCTATGGTTGAAGCTACTTGCGGTATCTTTTACTTTAAAGGTGATAAACAGAATAGTTATTCGAAGATTGCCTCCTATGCCGATAACGGTGATAAAGACTTAGGGAAAGAAAGCTTCCGAATAGGAGAGGGACTTATCGGGCAATGTGCCTTAAACCATGAAGTTATTTTACTTGAAAAAGTACCTGAAGATTATATTGATATAAAATCAGGTTTGGGAAGTGCTACTCCTACTTCATTAATTATCATTCCGATCGAATTCGATGGTGAGGTAATTGGTGTAATTGAATTAGCAAAGTTTACTTCCTATACTCCTATGCAAAGGCGTCTCCTTGAACAAGTGTGTAATTCAATAGGTCCAAACTTAAATCGCATAACAAATCATATGGAAATAGCAAGGTTATTGTCTGAATCACAAACGTTAACAGAAGAATTGCAAACACAATCTGAAGAGTTACAGCAGCAGCAAGAAGAATTACGGACGATAAACGATGAATTACATGAAGAAAATAGACGTACGGAAGAAAAGACGAAGGAACTTGAGATTATTCAAGGTGACCTTGAACAAAAAAATCGAGAAATTTTACTGAGCTCCAAATACAAATCAGAATTTTTAGCGAATATGTCGCATGAACTTAGAACTCCATTAAATAGTATGCTTATTTTATCGCAAATCTTAGCTGAAAACGATCAAGGGAATTTAACAAGAAAACAAATCGAGTACGCAGAAACGATTCATTCATCTGGTAACGATTTATTAAACTTAATTAATGATATTTTAGATTTAGCCAAAATTGAATCAGGAAAAGTTCAAGTGTATCCTGAACAATTACAATTAAGTGATATAAAAGCTTTTGTAGAAAGACAATTTTCACCAGTCTCTAAGTACAAAGGTTTAGATTTTAATATTATTTTTGAAAAGAACATTCCTACTACTATTTTCACAGATGACCAGCGTCTAAAGCAAATATTAAAAAATCTTCTTTCAAATGCCTTTAAGTTTACGAATAACGGGAGCATTACGTTACGAGTGGAACCTGGTACAGAAGAAACGAACTCTAAGATCATTTTCTCTGTGACTGATACAGGTATCGGTATTGATAAAGAAAAGCAAGAAGTCATCTTTGAAGCCTTTAGTCAAGTGGATGGAACGACGTCAAGGAAATATGGGGGTACTGGCTTAGGATTATCGATCAGTCGGGAACTTTCGCAACTGCTCGGAGGTTATGTAACCGTTGAAAGTATCGAAGGACACGGAAGTACATTCTCTTTATATTTACCAGACTATGAAAATAATATTAATGAAGATGCAGGATTATTAGTAGCTGCCACCGAAGAAGAACAATTATTAATGGATGATGATTTAACTAATATATTCCAAGTGAGCTCCGTTCAAAATAGTGATCTCTATACTGAGGACTTAAATGAAGATTTAGAAAATAAACATGTTCTTATAGTCGATGATGATATGCGTAATGTCTTTGCGTTAACGAGTGCGTTAGAAAGACAAAATATGAATGTCATTTTCGCAGAAAACGGCATCGAGGCAATCGAAATTTTAAATAGTAATAAAGTTGATATTGTACTCATGGATATAATGATGCCAGAAATGGACGGATATGAGGCAATGGTAAAAATTCGTCAAAGTGATCAACTAAAAGACTTACCGATCATTGCTTTAACAGCTAAGGCGATGAAAAATGACCGTGAAAAGTGTATAACAGCAGGTGCAACCGATTATATTAGTAAGCCTGTTGATATGGATCAACTCCTGTCTTTAATTAAAGTTTGGGTGCAAAAGTAGATCGGAGGTAGGAGAAATTTATACAAATGAAGAAATTAGAAAATTAGAAATTGAATTGTTATTAGAAGCGGTATTTCGCCAGTACGGTTACGATTTTCGTGATTATGCGTACTCATCGTTAAACAGAAGGATTTCTTACTTTGCACAACGATTAAACATTGCTACAATTTCTGAATTACAAGGGAAGATCCTTTATGAACCGAAGCTCATGGAAGGTTTAGTGAATACTCTTTCAATAACGGTAACAGAGATGTTTCGAGATCCTAGTTTTTTTGAGGTGTTTCGCAAAAAGATCATTCCTTATCTTAAAGAAATACCACACATTCGAATCTGGCATGCGGGCTGTTCGTCAGGTGAAGAGGTTTATTCCATGGCCATTTTGTTACATGAAGAAGGATTATATGAAAAATCAATCATCTATGCGACAGATATTAATGAAAAAGTTCTTAAAGAGGCAAAAGAAGGTAAAGTTCCTTTAAAAAAAATGCAGCAATATACAAAAAATTACATTGAAGCAGGTGGAATAAAAGAGTTTTCGAAATATTATTGTGCCAACGAAAAATGCGCTATTTTTCATTCTTTTTTACAGAAAAATATTGTTTTTGCTCATCATAATTTAGTTACTGATCAATCTTTTAATGAGTTTCATATGATCATTTGTAGGAATGTGATTATCTATTTTAATGAGCAGTTAAAAGAAAGAGTTTTTCAACTATTTTACGAAAGTTTAACTGAAGACGGATACTTAGGGTTAGGAAGTAAAGAATCATTAATTTGTAGTAGTTATACAGATCAATTTCAAGAAGTGGACGTTCAAAATAAACTCTTTAAAAAAGTTACGTGAGTGAATTTCAATAACGTAGTATAAGTATATTTGTAAATAAGTGTGGGGAGCGATTATGACATATCAAAATCAAGCAAAGATATTAATTGTCGATGATAAGATCGAAAACCTTTTAGCTTTAGAAGCAGTATTATCACATGAAGAATATCATTTAGTTACTGCACAATCAGGAGAAGAAGCCTTAAAACATGTTTTACAGACTGACTTTGCAGTTATTTTATTAGATGTACAAATGCCAGGTTTGAACGGGTTTGAAACCGCTAAATTTATTAAACAAAGAAAAAGTTCTGCTCATATTCCAATTATTTTTATTACTGCTTTAAGCAAAGCACACGAACATATGATGGAAGGTTATTTATCAGGTGCAGTTGATTACATATTTAAGCCGTTCAACCGAGATGTATTAAAGAGTAAGGTAGAAGTTTTTGTTGATTTATATCGGAAAAAGAATGAGGTAATCATAGGGCAACAACAATTACAAGAAGAACAAAGAGTACTACAAAATAAATATAATAATTTAGAAAAGATTATTGAAGAGAAAACAGAGAAACTAGTTAAAACAAATACAGATTTACAAGCTAGTCAACAATTGTTCCAAAAGATATTCCAGTTCAGCCCGAATTTAATGGCGATCCGCGCTCAAAAAGATAAAAGATATATTGAAGTAAACAAAAGCTGGAGTGCTTACACAGGCTATGAACTTGATGAAATCAATCACCTTGGATTAGACCTGATATCTTCAGATGCTGGGGTTTTGGACTTGGATGGAAATCTTAACAATCGAAAAATAACTTACATGACAAAAGACGATGAGACTCGTGTTGGTTTGTTATCTACTGAAACAATAACTGTGAATGGAGAATCCTGCATTTTAAGTGCAATTACTGATATTACAGAACAAATAAAATTAGAAAAAGAGTTCTCACGTCTAGATAATTTAAATTTAGTAGGGGAGATGGCTGCTGGAATTGCTCATGAGGTTCGTAATCCAATGACAACAGTTATCGGCTTTTTGCAAATTGCAAAAAATGAAATTGGGAAACCGATATCTGAGCATTACCTTACATTAATGTTAGATGAGTTGAAACGAGCTAATGGAATTATTACTGAATTTTTAACATTAGCAAAAGATAAAGTGACAAATAAAAAGAAGCAAGATCTTAATAAAATTATTCATGTCATTTTCCCTTTAATACAAGCTGAGGCGTTAATGACCAACAAAACGATTGTTCTAGACCTTAAAGAGATCCCGTATTTATACATTGATGAACAAGAAATTCGCCAATTACTTTTAAACATATGCTTAAATGGTTTAGATGCCATGAATAGTGGTGGTACGTTAACTATTCAAACATATGAAAGAGATGATGAAGTAATTTTAAACATTACAGATGAAGGCTGTGGCATAAAGAAGGAAGTTTTAGAGAAGATGGGTACACCGTTTTTTACAACAAAAGAAAAAGGGACTGGTTTAGGTATGGCGATTTGTTATAGTATCGCCTCAAGGCATTCGGCTGATATTTCTATTGATACTAGTGATCAAGGAACAACCTTTGTGATTACATTTCCGAAAGAAAACGCAATCGTTCATCAATTAAATTAGGAAAGCAGTTGTAGCAAGATCGATGATTGTTTTTACGGACCATCTATTCCGTTATTGCGCGAAAAAGTCGTTATTTGTTCATTAGAAAGTTGTTCATCCTTAAATTTCCTAATGGAACAATGATTTTGTAACATAGTTATGGTTTCGTTCAATTTCCGTGTCGCTCCTTTTTTTGTTGCTTTTTTGCTAGTTAAATTTTAACATAGTAAAGGGAGAAGCGGTATGAACTCATTAGGTGTAAAAATAGGAGGTTTACGTATGGAAATAATGTTATTAATTGCTGCTATTATCGGTGTATTTGGTATTTTAATCGTTTATAAATCATCAATGGCAAAAATTATAGAAGCGATAAAACAAAAAGATTATCAAACAGTGAATAAGGCTCAAACACAAATGTTTGTTAGGATTGCCATCGTTGAAGTAATTCCAGTCATTTTAATTGTAATCGCTATTTTCGAGATGCTTTAGGAGGTTTTGTTATGGGATATGTAATTGCTATAGTAGTTGTATGGATCATAGGTGTGATCGGTATTATTGGGGAGCGGAATAATCCTTTTGTTTCTAAGTTAGAACCACATGAACAGTTACGAATTACTGGGTTGACTTTTTTAGGTTTTGCGATGATTAGTTCTATTCCAGCCATTGCAGTTATTGTTTTAGCGCTAAGATTAGGACTATAAAAAAGAGGCTTTCTCCAAAAAAGTGTCAGACACCCATGAAAGTTCACTTTCATGGGTGTCTGACACTTTTGGGACAGCCTTATTTTTTTTGAGGAAAAAGTGAACCTAGTTGCTTCATGATCGGTGTTACTTGATTAGCCGTTTTCATTACTTGATCAAAAGATTTAATCGCCTTTTCAAAATCAAAGGATCCATCGGGTCCAGTCAAGAAACCTATCGGAGAAGGTGGAGCCTGCGCTGGGTTTTGCTGTTGTTGCTGCCCTAGGTTTCCTTGCCCTTGAGCACTTTGCGGTGGACCTTGCCATTGTGGGTTAGGTTGCTGATAGGGCATCGGCGGATAATATGGCCCATGGTATCCATAAGGATGTTGGAATTGACCTTGGAAATGATAAGGGTGCATCTGTTGTTTTGGATAAAATGAAAACGGATGATGTTGGTTTCGATAATACATAAAATCACTTCCTTACTGAAATAAAATTACTCAATTTCGATCCTTTTCTTTTTATTCGGGATCATTATTTTTAATAATCCGTTGCGATAAG
>SKSA01000323.1 GCA_007118195.1 Anaerobacillus sp.
CCTAGGCATTTCACGTCTTTACAGTGACATGTAAGGCTATGGGCAACATCAGATTTCATCCAACGACTATAAGCGTCGACTAACGAAGTTCTTTTAATGTTTCCTAAAGAAGGGACATCGCCAAAATCTGTGACGATAATCTCACCGTCAAAAATATTCACATTAAGCCTAGAACGACCATCTGGATCATTGCGGACCGTTACATTTTTTTCGCGATAAAGCCGCTCTAATAAAGCTAAATCGTTCTCATTGGTGCTGCAAGCATAAAACGGGAGTGTCCCAAATAACATCCAGATGTTTTCGTTGCGGTGATTTAAGAGCCGCTCAATTCCGTCTTGAAGCTCGTCGATCGTAGCAACTTCTAATGCACTTGCAAAATCACTCGGATACATCGGATGAACCTCATGGCGTTGGCAGCCCATTTCGACGATTTGGTCATGAATTTTTTCTAAATGAGGTAATGTTCGTTGATTGATCATCGTTTCCGCTGAGACGATAACCCCTGCTTTTGTTAATGCCTTTGCATTCTCGACCATCCGGGTAAAATAACTAGCACGCTGCTCATAAGAAGGCTTTTTATCCATCATCGCAAAGCCGATATCACAAAAGTCGTCGACACTTCCGTAATTGTGCGAGATGTGGAGCACATCTAAATAAGGCGCAATTTTTTCGTAACGACTTAGTTCGACCGTTAAGTTAGAATTGATTTGAGTACGGATACCGCGATTGTGAGCGTATTTCAGGAGAGGCACGACATATTCTTCTACTGATTTTTTTGATAACATCGGTTCACCGCCCGTGATGCTGAAAGAGCGTAAATGAGGAATTTCCTCTAGGCGACGCAATAATAACTCTAATGGTAACGGATCAGGGTCTTTCGTTTGTAATGTATAGCCTACGGCACAATGTTCGCAGCGCATGTTACATAACGTCGTTGTCGTGAATTCAATGTTTGTTAAACGGAGTTCACCATACTGTTCAATATCCATATATGCTTCCCACGGATCGTACGTAGGTGTGATCGCTTTTAAATTTTTCAAAAAAAACTTCCTCTCTAATGCTAATCTGTAGTACATTTTAAAATGTACTATGAGAAATGTAAATTTATAAGGTTTTCTGTGTAAAAAATAAATAGTGTGTTGGCTTGCTTGAACAAGCCTTTATATCGATAAAGATAACAGTGTAGTGAAAGAAGGACGGCCGAAATTACATTACATACCGGGTTAAGAGAATACGCTCGTAAATGTTTAGTGTGGCAATGAACGTACATATACATTTTACATTGTAAATTATATAAGTGGTTAAGCTAATAAAAGGAAATCCTTTGTTTTTAAAGTAAAACAGTACTATACTATAGATGGAAAAGATCGAAAGGGGTAGTTATAGTTTGGGAAAATCAGTTTATGAGCAAAAAGAACAGTTGAACTTTTTATATGGAAAAATGGATGTATTAATGAAGATGTTAGATACGATTGAACCAGAAGAAGCTGGCGTCGAAGAGATCGATCGTATTATTGAAATGCTTGATGAAATTGAAAATAAATGTAAAAAGTTTCGTAACGATTTACAAATATAAAGATTTAAGTACAGCGCCTTTTAAACATGGGGCGCTTTGCTTTTTGTAAGGGGATTCGCTAATCTGGCTGCGGCAGGCCGAGATTTCTAAAGAGAAAAATTAATACGATATAAGGGAGAGGTAGTTATGAATTTATATTTAATTCGCCACGGACAATCTGTAGCAAATGATGGGGGAATTATTCAAGGGCATAAAGAGTTTCCTTTGTCAGAGGCTGGGCAAAAGCAAGCGAGTTTATTAGGAGAATTTTTGGCATCACAATCATTTGATTATATATATTCGAGCCATTTGATGCGGGCACAGAAAACAGCAGCGGCGATTAGTGCTCATCAACCTCTTGATGTTATTAAGTGGGAGGAAATTTGTGAAATTGGCTTAGGACCTCTTGAGGGAAAGACAAGACAAGAGATTTATTTACAGTTTCCTGAGCTTAAAGACGAGTCAAAATCTATTTTAACGACCGGGATTGCCGGAACGGAAACGGTAAAAGAGATTACGGACCGCTGTCACTCTGTTTTAGAGCAATTACTCAGCGGACATAAACGCCATAACGTGATTCTTGTTTCCCACGGTGGATTTATTAGTATTTTTCTCATGTATTTAATGTATGGTGACGAGTGGCATAAGGCTCATCGCCCGTTTGTCATCAGCAATACAGGAGTTTCAAAAATTGAGTTTTTAGACAATGGGAAACCAGTTTTTCACTATATTAATAGTGATGCTCATCTTTTATTGGCTAACATGCAGAGAGAAAGCGAGTTATATTAGTAGAGTGTAAAACTTACAAATTATAATTTTATCGAAATTTTTGGACAAAAGTGAGCGTTTACATTGTATAATTACTATTGGAGATAAAAAAATAATATTTTTGCTGTGGAAGGGGAAATAGGAATTGGAAAAATTTAAAGAAAGCATTTATAAGCTTGTTGTTGAAACGTCTACGAATCTTCCAAACGATGTGCGCCGCGCGATCCAGGCTGCCAAACAAAAGGAAAATGCTGGTACGACGGCAGCGCTATCACTAGCAACAATTACGAAAAATATTAGTATGGCCGATGAAAATGTATCACCAATCTGTCAAGATACAGGGATGCCGACGTTTAAGATTAAAGTTCCTGTAGGAGCCAATCAAATTGAAATGAAAAAAGCAATTTATGAAGCACTTGCTGATGCTACGAAAGACGGGAAACTTCGCCCGAACTCTGTAGATTCAATTACAGGTGAAAATAGTGGTAATAATCTTGGACCGGGAACACCGATCATTTATTTTGAGCAATGGGAAAAAGATGATATTGAAGCACGCCTCGTTTTAAAAGGTGGCGGCTGTGAAAATAAAAATATGCAATATAGCTTACCGGCTGAGCTGGATGGATTAGGTAAAGCAGGTCGTGACCTTGACGGGATTAGAAAATGTATTCTTCATTCCGTATACCAAGCGCAAGGACAAGGCTGTAGCGCAGGTTTTATCGGTGTAGGGATTGGTGGAGATCGAATCTCAAGTGCATCGCTTGCTAAAGAGCAGTTGTTCCGCTCTAGTGAAGATGTTAATCCAGACGAAACTCTTCGTAAGTTAGAAGACTATGTCATGGAGCACGCAAACAACTTAGGGATCGGAACGATGGGATTCGGTGGAGAAGCGACTCTACTTGGCTGTAAAGTTGGAAAAATGAACCGCCTACCCGCTAGTTTCTTCGTGTCCGTTGCATATAATTGTTGGGCATTCCGTCGCTTAGGTGTGACGCTTGATGCTACGACAGGTGAAATTAAAGAGTGGCAATACAAAGACGGTGAAGAAATTAAATTTATAGAAGACGAAGTAGCCGCAGCTACAGAAGAAAAGAAAACATCTCATGAAGTTGTTCTTGAAGCGCCAATTACAGAAGAGCAAATTCGTGAGTTAAGAGTGGGCGATGTGGTTATTATTAACGGTGCCCTTCATACAGGCCGTGATGCGATCCATCATCATTTAATGGACCATGATGCACCAATTGATTTAAATGGACAAATTATTTATCACTGTGGCCCGGTAATGCTTAAAGATGAAGCGGGCGAGTGGCACGTAAAAGCGGCTGGCCCAACAACTAGTATTCGCGAGGAGCCTTATCAAGGCGATGTCATGAAGAAATTTGGTATTCGTGCAGTAATCGGTAAAGGCGGTATGGGTCCGAAAACGTTAAAAGCACTCGGAGAACACGGTGGCGTTTACTTAAATGCGATTGGTGGTGCCGCACAATATTATGCCGACTGTATTAAAAAAGTAGAGGGCGTTGATTTACTTGAGTTTGGTGTACCAGAAGCAATGTGGCACTTACAAGTAGAAGGCTTTGCAGCAATTGTAACGATGGATTCCCACGGCAATAGCTTGCATGCCGAAGTCGATAAATCTTCATTCGAAAAACTTTCTGAGCTAAAAGAAAAAGTATTTTAATCTAAAATTATTAGGAAAGCCTAAAGCATCTTGCTTTAGGCTTTTTTTGTCGGTACGCCACACCCGAGTCGATCGAGGTTGTCGAACAGACATAGAAAACAAAATGCTCAACTAAAAATACAGTGTGGATAATTTAGCCCCGAATGAAAAAACTAACTAAAAACTAAGAGGAGAGTCTAAGTATATGAAAAAAATACAATTTTTAATGTTATTCTCGTTCGTTTTTTTAATGATATTCCCTCACAGCATTACGGAAGCTTATAGCAATAAAGAGCTCCGTTGGAGTTTTAACCGTCAGCCAAATAACCAACCGGCGACAACGGAGCCGATTTATGAAGAATTGTTAAATAAGTACGGTGGTTTTTATATTGGCGATACTGATAAAAAAGAAGTGTACATAACGTTTGATAATGGTTATGAAAATGGTTATACTCCAGTCATTCTTGATGTGTTAAAGGAAAAAGAGGTTCCGGCCGCGTTCTTTGTTACAGGCCATTATTTATTAGAGGAGGCAGGTCTCATTAAACGAATGGTCGATGAGGGGCATATCGTCGGCAACCACTCATGGCACCACCCAAGCCTAGTTGAAGTTAGTGACGAACGTCTAAAAAGAGAGCTTGAAAAAGTAAAAGTGAAATATGAAGAAATTACCGGGCGCAACGATATGGTTTATTTACGTCCACCGCGAGGGGTTTTTAGTGAACGTTCGTTGGCACTTTCGAAAGAAGAAGGTTATGTCAACGTATTTTGGTCGTTAGCCTACAAAGATTGGGAAATTGATAACCAAAAAGGAAAACAGTATGCTTACGATAAGATTATGGAAAGAGTACACCCAGGGGCGATTATGCTTTTACACTCTGTGTCTAAAGATAATGCCGAAGCTTTAGGTGACGTCATTGATGAACTGAAAAAGCAGGGATATAAGTTTAAAAGTCTAGACGATCACTTACTCAGCAAAAAAATCGAACAGTTTTAACACGACCAATATATACCACAAATAAAAAGAGGTAGTCCTAAATGCAAAGTGTCAGTCACCTACGTGGAATACTATTGAAGAAACACTTCAAAATAATAGTGTTCTCTCTAGGTGAGCCAATACTTTTCGGACTGCCTCATTTACTTTTCAATATTCATTTTTCGTTAATTTGAGTAGCTGATTTGACCAATAGCTTCTGCAATAGTTTCTAACGTTGAAACATCGGTAACGTCAAAAGCAATTGCTTGTTTACTACGAACAACCATAACACCGACCTGTTGCTCTACTGAATTCGTAATCGGGAATTTTAACTGACCGTTATATTCCCAGCCTAGATCATCCTCTTCGTCAGAAGCAGCTGCTAATTGTAAGCTTTCATCGTCCGATTTAAGATAAATCCCTACCCAATCTATGTACGGAACTTCTTGAACAAGACTTTTAACCGTTTTTTCAAAGACCGATTGAGAACTTTTCTTTTTATACACTTCGGCCATAATTTGTAATGATGCTACGTCTGTTGGTATCGACATAAATTTAACCTCTCCTTAACCTTGATTACTTTTATTATTTTAACAAAAAAAACAATAGCTGTGATGTAGTAAGTTTAGGAAGTTTTTTAGAGTATTATCACTATAAATGAAGAAGTTAGGCGATTGTTCCATTTTTTGCTTATGATATAATCGTAATCGAGCTATGGAGTAGAGGAGTGATAGATATGGATTTACAAATCGCAGGTCCTTATAATTATACTCGTGTTTTACAACGCTTAAGTTATGACCCTCTTCATACGATCGATCAAAATTCGATGAAGATCCCTTTGAAAATATATGGAGAACACGTTGTAGCTACGGTTTCGTTCTCGGGGAATACCGAAAAAGCACAATGCAATATTGAACTCCCCTCTGATTTTGAAGAAGAAGGCGTTCGTAAAATAACGGATATTTTTCAATTAGATCGGTCATTACTTGAAGTGAATGAGCATTTTTTACATACTGATTTAGCACCGCTTTTCGGGCAATTTTCGGGAATGCCACTAACGCGCGATTTTGACCTTTATTTTTGCATGATGAAAACGATCATCCATCAACAGCTGAACATTCGTTTTGCCTATACATTAACGGAGCGATTTGTGAAAAGCTTTGGTACGGAAAAGGATGGTGTTTGGTTTTATCCATCTCCAGAGGCGGTCAGCGAGTTAGACTATGAAGATTTGCGGAAGTTACAATTTAGTCAGCGTAAAGCGGAATACGTCATTGACACATCGAGGTTAATCGCTAAAGGAGAATTAGATTTAGAGGAATTAGCGTTGCTCCCAGATGAAGAAGTCATTGACACGTTAATAAAAATAAGAGGAGTCGGTTACTGGACTGCTGAAAACATATTACTATTCGGTTTAGGGCGCAAAAATTTATTTCCAGTCAAAGACATCGGTATTCAAAACGCTGTGAAAAAGCTATACAACCTTGATGAAAAACCATCGATTGAACATTTAGTCAAGCTTAGTGAAGCTTGGTCACCATTTAAAAGCTATGCATCCCTTTATTTATGGGAGAGCTTAGATAATCAAAAAGCACCGGAGTTGAAAAAATGAAAAATAAAAAAGTGTTGATAGAAAAAGGGCAAGAGTTTCCGCTCACAATTAAGCGTCTCGGCATTAATGGCGAGGGTGTCGGTTATTTTAAAAGACAAGTCGTCTTCGTGCCAGGAGCTCTCCCGGGTGAAGAAGTCGTCGTGACAGTTACCGATGTAAAAGAGAAATTTTCTGAAGCAAAGGTGAAAAAGATCCGTAAAAAATCTCAAGATCGTATTCAACCACC
>SKSA01000299.1 GCA_007118195.1 Anaerobacillus sp.
GCACCTTTCGTATTCGTATCATTGAAAATTTATGAAAAAGAAGAAAAAAGACATTTTCCAACGTTTACAACTAGAATGTAATATTCAATTTGCAATTTATTACGGTTTTAGGACATATACGAAAACAAAGTGTCAGACACCGTTAGGCACCAAATATAGACGGATAATAAATTTATACGTCCTTATTTAGTTAGTTCTGCATGGTGTCAGACACTTATGGGACAGTCCCTTTTCTTATAAAAAAATGATTTTTGTTATAGAAATCACATTATATTCTGATAAAATTAGTACATATATGATGACCATATAAGCTTACAATCTGTTTGGATTTTTTAGTCAACTTTTTAGGGGAGGACTGTAAGTGTCATCAAAGAGGAGGAGAATGGTATGAAAAATTTATTGTCTAATGAGTTTGCTCAACATATATGTCAAATTGTTAGTGAAGAAACAGGTTATCGTTTAATTTTTGTCGATCATGAAGGGTTAATTTTTGCAGGTTATGATAAAGAAAGAATCGGAGATTTTCATCCGGTAGGTAAGAAAGTTATGGATGGAATCATTGACGAAGGTGTAGTAACTCAAGGCGAATATGAAAAATTAAAACTCGAAATGGGTGACGAAGCACCACGGGCAGGTATTAATTTACCGGTTATTTACAAGGGCCAGCGATTAGCTAATTTAGGTGTAGGTGGAGATCCTGAAGCTATAAGGCCAATATTAGGTTTAACGAGAAGAACAATTACACTTTATCTAGAAAATAAGGAAATGCTTGATCATTTAAAAAATACGATTGAATCAATCAATGGTCACTTGCAGACAATGCTCGAAAAAACAGAAGAAGTAACGACAGGATCTAAAGAAGTAGAACGTTCTACATTTAAAACTCAAGATACGACAGAAGCTTCAATTGAGAAAATGAAAAATATGGAAGGAGTTTTAAAAATTATTAAGCAGGTTAGTAGTCAAAGTAAAATACTAGGACTAAATGCAGGTATTGAAGCAGCTAGGGCTGGACAAGCAGGTTTGGGCTTTGCAGTAGTTGCAAAAGAAATTCGTAAACTAGCAACTGAAAGTGAAGATTCGGTTGCGAATGTAAGTGTAATTTTAGAGGAAATTCAAGAGATATTCCAAACGATTCAAGAGCAAGTTGAAACAAATACAGCGATTATTGAAGAGCAGACAAGCTCTATGGTAGAGATGGAACATTTAATTGGTGTTGTTGAAAAAGCGATGGCAAATTTAGTCGCTGAAACGAAAAAATCATAGTCGAAATAATGTGAAAAGGGCTGTCCAAAAAGTGTCTGACACCAGGCAACACTTACTAAATATAGACGAAAAAATTTATTATCCATCTATATTTAATTCCTAACGGTTTCTGACACTTTATATTTGGACGCCCTTTTGTTTTAATTTAAGTTCTATTTCTCTTCGATTCATCTAAACTATTAAAGGGGACTTTGTCCACGAATTTTTATTAGTTGAGTGAATTTCATAATTACCTAAATTGAGCCATATCAAACTATATGTAGTTGCGAGCGGTTTAACGCAACTACATATAGATACTTAATGGTGATTATATTGAATTATGAAATTCATTAAGTTTTCAATGAAAATTGGAGGGGGAGGCAATGAAGAAAGTATTTTTGGGTGTTATCATCATCTATGCTCTATATGCTGTAGCAATATCTACTTATTTGTTTACGGTAGACACACCTTTACCTGAACAATATATTGGTACAGAAGCAGATCCACATACTTTTATGGATGAGGAGAAATTACTTTTATCACAAGATTTTTCTAAGTGGAGAAATGCCATTTATTTTATTCATACTCCTTTTGAATGGCTTATTTATTTGTTTGTTCTCTGTTTTGGACTTTCACAATTATTTGCCCGTTGGACAGAGGCAAAGTTGAAGTTTCGTTTTTTGCAAACCACGATATATGTCATTTTACTATCTAGCTTTAGTTGGTTAGTTAGTTTTCCAATCAAATATTTTTCCTATTCGGTTACTAAAAAGTATGGGATATCAATACAAAATTTTGATAGCTGGATGAGGGACCAATTAATCTCGTTTTGGATAGGCGCAATTATTTTAATCATCATTGCTTATGTGATCATGCTCTTAATTTCAAAGAGCCCGAAAAAGTGGTGGGTTTATACGTGGGTACTATCGATTCCGTTTACTTTATTTTTAATGTTTATTCAGCCAGTTGTCATTGATCCACTATATCATGATTTTTATCCAATTAAAGATAAGGAACTAGAAACGGAAATTTTAAAATTAGCTGATAAAGCGGAAATTCCCGCAGATCGAGTTTACGAAGTAAAGATGTCAGATAAAACGAACGCGCTTAACGCTTATGTGACAGGAATTGGGAGTAATTTGCGAATTGTGTTGTGGGATACGACTTTAGAAAGACTAACAAAGGATGAAGTGTTATTTGTCATGGCACATGAAATGGGACATTATGATTTAAAACATCTTCAGCTTTTATTACTTGGTTCGATTGTAGCTTCTTTTGTTGCTTTGTATATTACTAGTAAATTGTACAATGTGACAATCAATAATCTCGGTAAACACCTCAATATAAAAAAGGCTGACTTGGCAGCCTTACCAATTATACTGTTGATTTTTTCACTACTAAGCTTTGTATCAAGTCCTTTGTCAAATGCTATCTCAAGAGCTTATGAGTATCAATCAGACCGTTATGCCATTGAGTTAACGAATGATGCTGATGCAGCAGTTTCGACCTTTCATAAGCTGTCGGTGGAAGGGTTAGCAGATGTAAATCCACCGACAATCGTTAAAATTTTACGTTATACGCACCCACCAATGGTTGATCGAATTACCCACATCAGACAATATAGTGAAAAATTAGAGTAACGAGAGTGGTGCTTGTACAAAAATGTCCACTCCAGAAGAACAAATTAGCGATTTGTCCATTTGTGGTGTCAGACACCACAAATGGACAGTTCACTTAATACGAATGGTTCGCAAACCTGCTGTTTCGTATTAAAGTAGGCGATTAGTAGCGAAGGCTCAAAAATCACTTCCTCTGTTTGTAAATAGTGATCTAAGTTAAAAGGAATGACCTCAATCATCGTATGTTTATGCAAATCTTTTACTGAAAGTTGCATTTCGACAAATGCTGACGATACAAGCTCACTATTTTCGGCCACAAACTCAAGGTATTTAGCTTGTGATTGTTTCGTAAGCGTGAAGTTCCACCACGTTTTACGAGGTTTATGTTTATGATTTAAAAAGAAATCATAAATCATTAATCCTTTAATGATCTCGATATTTCTCGTTGAACGAGTGTTTAAAAATTGTTCAAGTCTTAAAAATAAATCTTCGAGCTGGTGACCAATTTTTGACCAACCTTGCTCGTCCCAAAAATCACCGAATTGCTGGAAAAAGTCGAACGCTGTTTCGAATTCATTTTTAATTAAAAATTCAATGGTCGTATCCATACGATGTGCGTTCCAATATTTTTCTAATATATCTTCAACACGCTTAATACGAATGATCTCTGCAAAAGATAGCACATTATTTCCTAAAATTTCGTACGGTGAATGGTCCATATAAATGTACCCATATTGTTCCGCTTGATTTCGTAACCCTGTTCCACGTAACATTTTTAAGAAGCCTAATTGTAGTTCTTCAGGTCGCATTTCAAATACATCATTAAATGTTTTTCTAAAGGAATCGTAATTTTCTTCAGGAAGCCCTGCAATCAAGTCGAGGTGTTGGTCAATTTTTCCACCTTCTTTAACCATCGTTACTGTTCTTGATAGCTTTTCAAAGTTTTGCTTGCGCTTGACTAATTCATTAGTTGCGTCATTCGTTGACTGAATCCCAATTTCAAACCGGAAGATTCCTGGAGGGGCGTGAGTGTTTAGAAACTCTAACACCTCAGGACGCATAATGTCTGCGGTAATTTCAAATTGAAACACACAACCTTGGTGATGATCAATTAAGAACTGGAAAATTTCTAGCGCATAGTCACGTTTAATGTTAAATGTACGGTCGATGAACTTAATTAACTTTGCACCATTATTAATGAGATATAGTAAATCTTGCTTTACACGCTCAATCTCAAAGTACCGAACACCAACTTCAATCGATGATAAGCAAAACTGACAACTAAACGGACAGCCTCGGCTTGTCTCAAAATAAACAATTCGTTTGCTTAAATCGTCTTTATCTTCAAGAAAACGGTATGCGGTAGGAATTGTATCCAGCTTCATATTCGGTCTTGGAGGATTGACAACTATTTCGCCTTCTTTTCGATAACTCATGCCAAACACGAGGTGATATTTTTGTGCTCCTGTAATTTCATCTAATAAATGCTTAAACGTTTCTTCACCTTCATTAGAGACGATAAAATCAACCTCGGGAATGCGCTCCATCCAATAGGGAACATCAAAAGAAATTTCAGGTCCACCTAAAATAATTTTTAAAGAAGGTTTTACTTTTTTGAGCATTTTTACAATTTCAATTGTTTTTTCAATGTTCCAAATGTAGCAGCTAAAGCCAATTACATCTGGATTTTTGTCATATAGGTCTGAAACAATATTTAAATTAGGATCTTTAATTGTATACTCTTTAATTTCTGCATCATATTCAGGGGCGGTATATGCTTTTAATAGGCGTAGTGAAAGCGCAGTGTGAATAAATTTTGCATTTAACGT
This sequence comes from Anaerobacillus sp., assembly GCA_007118195.1. Lineage (GTDB taxonomy): Bacteria > Bacillota > Bacilli > Bacillales > Anaerobacillaceae > Anaerobacillus. Next base: position 4,694 of record SKSA01000299.1, read on the forward strand.
AGTTAGTACTATTTTCAAAGGTAATCCCTCAATTCATCTTTAATTAACACTATCGTATTTTATCATAAATTGATTTTATAGTGACGTTTTAAAACTAGTATTGCCAACATCTTAACATTAAGTGGAAGGTATTAACAAAAAAACTGTAATTGATAACCAATTCGTACTATAATAGAGGTTGGAATAAGAAAAGGAGATCACTTTAATGTTTAATTTAAAATCAATTACTTTAATCGTAACCGTCCTATTGCAAATTGTCGCGATTATTTATTTTTTCATTGATTTTGTCACTGCTGTTTATTTATTCGCTTTTCACATTTTAGGTTGGGTGATCGTTTTTGTATTATTAATCAAGGAAAGAATAAAAGAAAAAAGAGAGGAAGATGATGATGATTATAGCAACTACTGAAGCAGTTCCAGGTAAAAAAGTTGTAGCGTACAAAGGATTTGTAAAAGGAAGTACGATCCAAGCAAAAAATATTGGAAGCGATATTTTAGCTGGACTAAAAAACATTGTTGGTGGAGAAATTAAAGAGTATTCCGATATGATGGAGAAAGCGAGAAAAACAGCCATTGCTAGAATGGTAAAAGAAGCTGAAGGAATGGGTGCTAATGCGATTGTAGGTGTCCGTTTACAAACTTCTGGTGTTATGAACAGTGCTTCTGAAATCGTTGCATACGGTACTGCTGTCGTTGTTGAGTAGTTTATTTGTAGTTAAAATCAAAAAATCAAAGCATAAACTGTAAAAACCGTGCATCAAAAGGCGTTATTGCTGCACGGTTACTCCATAATAAAAGAAGACACTCCAAAAAAGAACGATTGCGTGTAAGAAAACTAATATAAAAATTTCCCCATCAGTATCATGTCATCATACTCGCCTTTTAAGTTCTTCACTTGTTGTACTTGACGACCTTCTTCTATGAATCCAAGTTTTTTATATAAAGATATAGCATTCTTGTTTGATGCAACAACTTCTAAACAAAGCTTTTCAAGGAATGGTTGATCATGAGCCCATTCTATTATCGTAGTTAGGAGAGTTTTTCCTACCCCAGTCCCTCTCCAACGTTTATTAACAATCATTCCGATGGTCCCATGGTGTGAAAATTTCTTTAACGTTTCACACTGAAAGGTAAGCATTCCAATTATATCATTATTGTATTCAGCAACAATAATACAGTTCAGTGGAGCACTACTATAAAAGTGAATAAATTCTTTTTGTTGGTCTAGTGTAACGTTAAATTCTTCGGTAGTTGTAACTAGTGTTTCATCTTCCCCAATAACGTCGTAGCTTAATTGCAAAATTGCACTCGCATCTACGATTGTTGCGGAGCGCAGAAGAATTCGTTGTCCTTTTTTGTTGAGTGTTTCGAAAGGGATAATGCCGCCCATATATGTCCCTCTTTTCATATTGTTTTATGACAATATATGAAGATATTAACCCTCGTGCTACACAAACTCGCTAAAACGCTTTAAAGCACAAAAACTTTTTATTTACATCGCAAATACAATGTACTATGATAATACGTAAATATTAGAATTTTTAAAATATAGGGGGAGTAATGTAATGAAGAAGCGACTTTTTATTAGTTTTGTAACATTTTTATTAGTTTTATTTGCTCTTGTTGCATGTGGTAGCCAAGAGGCTGCACAAGAGAATAACGAGGAAGAACAAGGAACAGAAGAAAATAACAGTGAACAAAGTGAAGCTACAGATCCGCAGAAAGAGCAGTTTAAAATAGGAGCATCACAAATTGTTGAGCACCCTTCACTAGATGCTGCATTTGAAGGTTTTAAAGCGGCTCTAGCTGATAATGGTTTTGTTGAAGGTGAAAATGTTTCTTATGATTTTCAAAGTGCACAAGGAGATATTAATAATGCGGCTTCGATTGCGACAAAGTTTGTAGCAGATGGAGTAGATTTAATTTTTACAAACTCAACACCAAGTTCTCAATCAGCACTAAATGCAACGAGAGATATTCCGATTATTTTCACGTCTGTTACTGATCCAGTGGGAGCCGACCTCGTTCCTGCGATGAACGAAGCTCACGGTGGAAATATTACTGGTGTTAGTGACTTTCTTGCTGAGGCAGTCGATGA
>SKSA01000072.1 GCA_007118195.1 Anaerobacillus sp.
AAAAAAGGCGGATGATTTCATGAACGAGCCTCTGAGATTCGATAGAAGGTCACAGCGAAGAGAAGGAAATCATTCGCCTTTTTCGCTATTAGATGGTGACGGTGCCCGTCATGAGCGTTTTGTAAGAAAATAATTTGACGACTGAGATTATCGAACGAGCCTCTAAAATTCGTTAGAAGTTGCTCCTGCGGTTACTCGTCGCAAAACTGCACGATGATTTCTCTAAGATGTATCTCATGATGTGATTGAGATCAGTAGCCTTGCAGAGAAGTGAGAGAACTCAGTCGGCAATTTACAAGATTTTTGAATGAATACCAACTCTTTTTTAAGAAAAAATAAGGCAGAAAGGGGTGAAGATAGATGGGAAAGGATCGCCAAGAAAAGAAGTTAAAGACATCTGGGAAAGTGCAATCTGACCGCGACCAAAGTTTAGGATTTGACGGTGCTACAAAGTTAGAGGGTCCAGAAGGAGCAAGAAAACGCCAGCGTTCATAATAAATTTAAAAAAAGAGGTGGACTCTATAGTTCACCTCTTTTTTAATGATTAGTTAGGTAATATTCTTAAGGCGTAATTTTTAGTTGAAATCCCCCGTTGTTCTAACCAATGATAAGTTTCACCACTAATAACTATCGGCACCTTCCTTAAATCAGCAACCTTCTTTATACCAAGGGCGGTCATAACCATTTTCAACTCAAAATGTAACCTTTCAACTGTTAATTCCAAACCTTCAAAATCATTTTCATGAAATTGTTTTAAAAACAAACCTGCAATACCTACCGCGGAGGCTCCTAAGCTAATCGCTTTAGCAATGTCTAATCCCGTTTTCATTCCACCTGTTCCTATCACTGAAATAAAGGGCTGTGTAGCTTTCACTTCACAAATAGAAGCACCTGTTGGAATTCCCCAATCATTAAACAGTTCAAGGGAATCCTCGCGTCTTAGGTTTTCAATTTTTGCGAAGTTTGTGCCTCCATAACCGCCTATATCAATCATATTGACACCAATGTTAGCCAGCTTAGTAGCTACCTCTTTACTAATCCCAAAACCTACCTCTTTAATAATAACGGGAACAGAAATATTTTCAACTATAGCTTTAATTCTATCGAGAGCACCTGAAAATGAACGATCTCCCTCTGGCATGATTAGCTCCTGAATAACATTTAAATGAATTTGTAAAGCATCTGCATCAATCATTTCAACTGCTGCTCTTGCTTGTTCAACAGTAGCTTCACTTCCTAAATTACTAATAATGATGCCATTAGGGTTTTCCTCTCGAACAACTTCAAAAGAACGTCGCTCACTCCTATTTTTTAAAGCCGCCATTTGGGAACCAACTGCCATTCCCATCTTGTATTTTTTTGCTAGTTTGGATAAAGCCCGATTTATTCGGATGGTAGGCTCACCACCACCGCCAGTCATAGCATTGATAAAAATCGGCGAACTTAAATTTAGTTCGCCGATCTTTGTATTAATTTCAACTTCATCAACACTTATGTTTGGTATACTTTGATGAACAAACTTAATCTCATCAAACGGTCGGGTTTCAATACTAGACAGTTTTAATGTGTGCTCAATATGCTCGATTTTCCTAGAAGCTCTGTCCAAAACATTCACCTACTGTTTATACTTTTTAAGTTGATCTCCAATTACATCACCTAATGAAAACCCACTAGATTCTTCTTCTCGCTCGTAGTTTTTCGTTGGAATTTCAGCTTTTTCTGCTGCTTCTACAAGTTCTCGAATGCTTAAAGAAATTCGTTTTTCTTCAATATTTACATCTAATACTTTCGCCTTTACGGTTTCACCTTCTTTTAAGACTTCACTAGGTGTACCAATATGGCGATTTGCGATTTGTGAGATATGAACAAGACCTTCAACACCTTGTGCAACTTCAACAAACGCACCAAACGAAACTAGCCTTTTTACTTCTCCTTCTATGATATCACCAGCTTTAATTTCCTCAGCTACACGCTCCCAAGGTCCAGGCAACGTATCTTTAATCGATAAAGAAATACGAGCATTATCTACATCCACAGAAAGAATTTTAACTTTTACTTTATCACCTTCATTAAGGATTTCTGACGGTGATTCTACTCTATGATGCGCCATTTGCGAAATATGTACTAAACCGTCTACCCCACCAATATCAACGAATGCACCGAAATCAGTTAGTCGTTGCACTGTACCTTCAACGATTTCACCAACCTCTAACTGCCCCAACGTTCTTTGTTTTTGCGATGCTACTTCTTCATCAAGAACAGCCCGCTGTGATAAAATTAATTTTCTATTCTCTTTATCTAATTCAACGACTTTTAGTCTTAACGTTCTTCCTTTATAGTCTGAAAAGTCTTCGACGAAATGCCTCTCAACTAATGATGCTGGGATAAAACCTCTCACTCCTAAATCAACGACCAAACCACCTTTTACAACATCTGCTACTTGGGCTTCAAAGACTTCCCCCGCCTCAAGTTTTTGTTGTAAATCTGCCCATGCTTTTTCAGCTTGAACAGCACGTTTCGATAAAACGATTTCTTCATCTGTAACTTTCAGTACTTTTAGCTCAAGCTCATCACCTTCAGCTACAACCTCACTTGCTTTCTCAATGTGAAGACTTGATAGCTCACTGATAGGGATCACCCCATCTACTTTATATCCTACATTTACGAAAGCACTTTTATCTTCTACTTTCGTTACCTTACCTGAAATTACATCTCCTTCAGTAAAGGTTTTCACCTCAGTCATTTCATTCATCATTTCTTCTGTCATTTGACATTTACCTCCTCTAATTTAGACACATTACGAATTTTTATGTTCTTTAATTAACTCTGCTATAGCATCCATAATATAATTCGTTGCATTTTCACTAGAAACCTTCTCTTCTCTTAATGCCTTGAAATCTAACGGTTTTCCGTATACAAGTTTTACAGTTCCAAACGGTTTATAAGGACCAATAATTGCACTCGGTACTACTAGAGCATTGGTTTTTAAAGCAAAAAAACCAACTCCTGCTAGACCTTTACCAAGATCCCCAGTTTTACTTCTCGTACCTTCTGGAAAAATACCTAATACATTATTTTCTTTTAATACTTTTAAGCCTTCTCTTAAAGCTTGTTTATCACTCATCCCTCTTCTTATAGGAAAAGCGTGAAATTTTCTAATAAAATAATTTAAAACTGGAATTTTAAATAATTCTGCTTTCGCCATATAATGTATTGGGCGATCTATGTAAGACCCTAATAAAGGGGGATCTAATAAATGTATGTGATTACAACAAAGGAGAACACCTTTATCGTTTGAAATATTTTCTTTTCCAATCACCTCAACTTTGTACACTGTTGATAAGTAACTTCGGCATACAGATTGTCCAATTTTATACAAATCCACGCTCATCAAGCCTCTCTTCCACTATACGTAAAATTGAAGAGACTACTTCGTCAATTGACATTTTAGTAGTATCAACTTCTATAGCATCCTCTGCTTTTTTCAATGGTGCAGTTTCTCTTTCTGAGTCACGTTTATCTCTTAATGCAATTTCTTGTTTTAATTGTTCAAAGTCAGTTGGATACCCTTTTGAAAGATTTTCTTCATAGCGTCTTTTTGCGCGTTCCTCAACGGTAGCCGATAAAAATATTTTAACTTCAGCATTAGGTAAAACCGCAGTTCCGATATCACGTCCATCCATTACAGTTCCACCATCTAGCGCCATTTCTTGTTGTCTAGTGAGCATTTCAAAGCGAACATCACTTTGAGTAGCAACAAAAGAGACGGAATTTGTAACTTCGTCTGTGCGAATTAGGTCAGTAACTTCCTCTCCATCCATAAAAACTTTGCCCTCTGGTGTAAGTTGTATCAACGTTTCACTTAATAAATGATTTAACTGTTGATTATGATGAAGGTTGACTCCATTTTTAATTGCTTTATATGTAAGAGTACGATACATTGCCCCAGTATCTATGTATACATACCCTAGATTTCGAGCTACTAACTTTGCTACTGTACTTTTTCCTGCTCCAGCAGGACCATCAATCGCAATATTAATTTTTTCTTTCATAAGACACCTCTATTATTATAACTCTTTCTTAAAAACAAAACATTCATGAGCAGATTTTCTCAACCCAGCATGTAAATGTCGGTCAGCTTACTTTCACTGCATAATAAATAAGTTAATTATTAGTTGAAAATTCAATAAAATACCTTTAATTATAATACCATATTCATCCGAGATGGTCTAATGTTTGCATTACACGGAGTACATATTCAAAAAATACTCCTTCTGCGAAAACGGTTTTACTTAAGTAAGGTGCTATATCCTTATTAGTTAAGAGTATCTGTGCTAAAATTAAAAATAAAAATTGAACTAATGCAATCTTAAGGATGGCCAATTCAATTTTTTTCAAAATATGCTTCATATAAACAATCCTTTTTCTACCTTTTTCTATTTTTAAGGATAGTTTAAATCAGTCATTCATGTTTTATTCTATGATTCCTTTTTTTCTTAAGTAAAGCTGCCTTTCAAAACAATATCTAATAATCGTTTGCCGGTCTCCTTCATTGATTTCAACAAACTGCATACATGCTTTTTCTCTTGGACTATTTTTCTCAGAAATGATACGGATCACATGACAAGTAGTTTTTATATACTTGATCTCACCTGATTGCATATGTAAAGATAACCAGCATTGGACTTGTTTTCCAACAGGTAAATATTGATTGTTTGGAAGGATAAGTGCTATACCACCACCACTTAAATCAGCAGTGACTGATGCAAATGGTGAGAACGGAACCTTTAAAGGGTGGACTGCTACATCAATTGATACATTAACTCTTACATAATGCCTTCTCTGAATCCGAATATAGCTTTCTTTACCAGGATCTTTTAAAACGAGCATTGGAATATTCCCCTTTTTCCTTGCTAGTAGCTCTGTTTGAAAAAGATAAACAACTTGATCTCGTCCAATGAAAGAAGCGTTAAATTGGGTTCCATCATGAAAAAAGCCAACTCGTTTCGTTTTTTCATTAATAGGGTAATCAATGAAAAGAAATTCCTTCACTCGATCAACAAGCCGACATTTAAATCGCTTTTTTTCTTCTTCATTACCTTCATCTATTTCTAAAATAATCGTATCACCGATATTAAGCAAGGTTACTACTTCCTTCCAAAAATGTTTTATCTATCAAACTTTCTTATCTAATATCATATTAGCAAAAAAGTTAGCTTTCGGGTAGACTTTAACATACAAAAAGGCTATCCATAAAAGTGAAGTACATTCTAAACTTTTATTAGGTTTTAATTAAAAACCTAAATTTAGTAAAGAGTGTAAAACACGTTTGGATAGCCTAACAGTGCTTTTCAATTATGCTGATCTATATACAGGTTCAGCATGATCAAGTTTTTCGACTTTTTCTTCTTCCCCGTTCATTGCATTAATAAAAATGCGATACGTATCATTGTTAATTACACCAAAGAACTCATAAGTTAAAACTTCTTCACCGAGATCATTTTTAATCATCGCCACATGATGCTCCATCACTTCTAATGCCGGATTTAAACCTTCTTTTGCTTCTTCTAATGAAATTGCTGGATCTTCAACGTCTCTATCACGATGGTTAGCTAAATAAGCTGATGCCTCATACCCGATTATTTCACCATCTTCTAATGAAACGTCGATAATTACAGAGTCAGGATAAACCCTCACATTATCTTTTAAATATGCAAAGTTAAATACGCCTACAGAGTTATATTGTTTACTGTCTACAAGTTGCATATCATTAATATCGTTTTTTTGTAACAGCTCTTTTGCTCTTTTTGAAGCTTCATTAAGGCTAATTGTCGTGTCACCGACTTGTCGATCTTGTAATAGCCAAATTGGATGACCACCTTTTTTTGAGATATCCATATAAATATCTACTTCATGTTCAGGATCATTTATTTTTATACTATATGATTCGTAAGCTAACCCTTCACCTGTCTCTTCAATTTCAACTTCAACATTTTCTAATTCAACAAAATTTAAAGCAATTTCTCTTGCCTCTTCTTCTGTTATTTCTTCTCCGTTTAAGCGTTCTTTTAACGCTTCATCATTTTGTTGAAGTTGTGGTAATTCTGAACCCCATTCAACTTCACTAAAACCTTCTACTTTTTCATCAACAATCTTAAAACCATTAACGATCGCATTATCTAGTGGCTCATCTTCAGAAGCTAGCGCTAACTCAACATCCATCCAACGAAGGTTTTCTTGGATAACCATCGATTGCACTTGACGCATTTCATTTTGAATTTCACCACTTTGTTCATAAAGTTGTTCTAATGTTTGATACTCTTCTTCTGACAATGGTTCATTGTCCAAATCTCTAATCGCATTGCGATAACTAAATTGTCCAACTTTATATAAATATTCTTCAGTTTTGCTAAATGGCATTAACGCTAATGGCAGTTGTCCTAAATCGTTTTGCGCCATTGATGTTATTCGCCAAACTTCAGCTAACGAAGGCGAAAGTTGATTTCTCGAATTCATCGCTAAGGTTGACCCGATTTCATCGTGCAACTGGTCTAGATGATAGGTTAAATCATGAAAAGCTCTTTGATAATTGTTTTCTGCTTTAATGAGAATTGAATTTTTCTCTTGATGTTCTTGGTATCCCCAATATGCTGTTGATACAACGGCAACTGCTAACACAGCTACTAAAATAGTTCGTACCATCTTTACTCACCTCCGTTATTTACAGAAAATATGTTTACCGATTTTTTTAATTTGCGGTCTCGTCCAAATCC